>NZ_JBZAYE010000234.1:0-10310 GCF_058244205.1 Variovorax sp. 20P10.2.4 | reverse complement strand
AACCGGTGGCACGGGCGCCAGCGGCGGCTACGCGGTGCAGACCCAGCCCTCGCTCGACGGCAACAGCGTCGACCTCGACCGCGAGCGCGCGGCCTTCGCCGACAACGCGGTGCGCTACGAGGCCACGCTGCGCTTCATCAACGGCCAGGGCAAGACGCTGCTCGCGGCCATCCAGGGGCAATAAGCCATGTCGATGTTCTCGATCTTCGGCATCTCCGGCAGCGCGGTCAGCGCGCAGTCGCAGCGCCTCAACGTGGTGGCCAGCAACCTGGCCAATGCCGACGCGGTGGCCGGCCCCGACGGCCAGCCCTACAAGGCGCGCCAGGTGGTGTTCCAGACCGTGGCGCTCGACGGCGAGACCGGCGCCGGCGTGCGCGTGGACTCGGTGACCGAGAACCAGACGCCCGGTCGCAAGGTGCACGAGCCCGCCAACCCGATGGCCGACGCCCAGGGCTACGTGACCCATTCGAACGTGAACGCGGTGGAGGAGATGGTCAACATGATCTCGGCCTCGCGCTCCTACCAGAACAACGTCGAGGTGATGAACACGGCCAAGAACCTGCTGCTCAAGACGCTGCAGATCGGCCAGTGACCGCCCCCCCTCCGCACACCCCTCTTCCGGACGCCCGCGCATGACCTCCACCGCCGCCACCTCCAACCTCACCGGCACCACCTACGTGCCGAGTTCGAGCGCGGACAGCAAGTCGATCTCCGCCAGCGGCACCGCCGAGGCGCAGGACCGCTTCCTCAAGCTGCTGGTCGCCCAGCTCGCGAACCAGGATCCGATGAATCCGATGGACAACGCGCAGATGACCTCGCAGATCGCGCAGATCAACACGGTCACGGGCATCCAGCAGCTCAACGACACGATGAAGAACATGAACACCCAGATGTCGGCCATGCAGGTGCTGCAGGCCGGCAACCTGGTGGGCCACGGCGTGCTGACCGAGGGCAACCAGCTGGCCTTCGACACCACGGCCAAGACCGCGGTGGGCGCGATCGAGCTGCCGGCCAAGGCCAGCAACGTGAAGATCCAGGTCACCACGGCCGGCGGCCAGGTCATCGACACCGTCTCGCTCGGCGAGCTCGAGGCGGGCCAGCACGGCTTCACGCTCGATTCCTCCACGTACCCGGCCGACACGCCGCTGCAGTTCAAGGTCATCGCCACCAACGGCAGCGAGAAGGTCGATGCCGTGGCGCTGATGCGCGACAAGGTGGTGGCCGTGGGCAGCGACGCCAGCGGCGGCCTCACGCTCACGCTGCTGACCGCGGGCAAGACGCCCTACGCCAACGTGCACGCCGTTCTCTGACAGACACCCCTTCCCATCCAGCACACAGGAGCCACTCCATGAGCTTTCAACAGGCACTCTCGGGTCTCAACGCCGCCAGCCGCAGCCTCGACGTGATCGGCCACAACATCGCCAACGCGGGCACCACCGGCATGAAGTCCTCGCGCGCCGAGTTCGCCGAGATCTACGCCAGCTCGGCCGGCGCCATCGGCGGCACCAACGTGGGCCTGGGCGTGGGCGTGGCCGACGTCTCGCAGCAGTTCTCGCAGGGCTCGCTGTCGATCACCGGCAACGACCTCGACGTGGCGATCAACGGCGGCGGCTTCTTCCAGGTGAAGGCGCCCGACGGCTCCACCGCCTACACCCGCGCCGGCAACTTCAAGCAGGACAAGCAGGGCAACATCATCACCAACAGCGGCGCGCAGGTGATGGGCTATGCCACCGACGCCAACGGCGTGCGCCAGAGCTACGACGCGATCCCGCTGAAGCTGCCCACCGGCGCGCCCATTCCCGCCAAGCAGACCACCAAGATGGCGGCCGAGATCACGCTCGACGCCAGCGCCGTGGTCGCCTCCACCGCCACGCCGCCGACGCCGATCCGCACCTACGGCACCTCGCTGACCGCCTACGACGCGCAGGGCCTCGAGGTGCCGGTCGGCCTGTACTTCCAGAAGACCGCCAACAACAGCTGGAACGTCTACACCAGCGTCAACGGCAGCGACCCCGCGGCCTCCACGCCGTTCCAGCTCAACTTCAACGCCGACGGCAGCCTGAACACCACCACCTCGACGGTGCCCGCGATCACGCTGTCCTCGCCCAACGACCCGACGCGCACCTTCACGGCCTCGCTCGACCTGAGCAAGATGACCCAGGTCAACGCGCGCTTCGCGGTCTCGGACCTGACGCAGGACGGCTACACCGCCGGCCAGCTCACCGGCATCAAGATCGAGGACACCGGCGTCATCACCGCCACCTACTCGAACGGCCAGACCCAGGCCGCGGGCCAGGTCGCGCTGGTGAACTTCCGCAATGCCCAGGGCCTGGCGCCCAGCGGCTCGGGCTACTGGGTCGAGACCGCCGCCTCCGGCCAGCCGGTGCGCGGCGCGCCCGGCGAGGGCACCTTCGGCCAGCTGCGCTCGGGCGCGCTGGAGGAATCGAACGTCGACCTCACGGCCGAGCTGGTCAACATGATGAGCACGCAGCGCGCCTACCAGGCCAATGCGCAGACCATCAAGACGCAGGACCAGGTCATGTCCACGCTGATCAACCTGCGCTGACCGGACGCACCGGAAGCGACGCGCGATGGACCGCCTGATCTACACCGCCATGAGCGGCGCGAGCGCCGCGGCGCAGCGCCAGAGCGTGCTCGCCAACAACCTGGCGAATGCCTCGACCCAGGGCTTTCGCGCCGAGCTCTCGACCTTCCGCGCCGTGCCGCTGCGCGGCGACGGCGCCAGCACGCGCGTGTTCGCGATGGAAGCCACCTCGGGCCACGACGACAAGCCCGGCGCGATCCAGCGCACCGGCCGCGCGCTCGACATGGTGGCGCAGGGCAAGAGCTGGTTCGCGGTGCAGGGCCTCGACGGCACTGAGGCCTACACCCGCGCCGGGGCCTTCCAGGTCTCGCCCGAAGGCACGCTGATGACCAGCTCGGGCCTGCCGCTGCTGTCAGACGGCGGCGCGCCGATCGACGTGCCGCCGGGCTCGGAGCTGTCGGTGGGCAGCGACGGCACGGTCAGCGCCAAGACCGGCGACCAGCCCTCCTCCACCCTGGGCCGCCTGAAGCTGGCCACGCCCACGGCCGACGACCCGCTGCGCCGCGGCGAGGACGGCCTGTTCCGCACCGCCTCGCAGGAGCCGCTGCCCTCGGACGCCACCGCGCGCGTGGAGACCGGTGCGCTCGAGGGCTCGAACGTGAACCCGATCGAGACCATGGTCGGGATGATCGCCGCCGCGCGCCAGTTCGACAGCCAGCTGCGCCTGCTGCAGTCCGCGCAGGACTCCGACAAGTCGGCCGCGCAGCTGCTCAACGTCCAGGGCTGATGCCCATCGCAAGAGAAAGACCCTCGCCATGATCAATTCGCTCTGGATCTCCAAGACCGGCATGGAAGCCCAGCAGACCCAGCTGGACGTGATTTCGCACAACCTCGCCAACGTCTCGACCACGGGCTACAAGCGCGCCAACGCGGTGTTCGAGGACCTGATGTACCAGAACCTGCGCCAGGTCGGCGCCAACAGCACCGAGCAGTCGCAGCTGCCCACCGGCCTGCAGCTGGGCCTGGGCGTGCGCACGGTCGCCACCAGCCGCTCGTTCTCGCAGGGCAACATGCAGCAGACCAACAACCAGTTCGACCTGGCGATCAAGGGCAACGGCTTCTTCCAGGTCACGCAGCCCGACGGCACCATCGGCTACACGCGCGACGGCTCGTTCCAGGTCGATGCGCAGGGCCGGCTGCTCACCTCCTCGGGCCTGCCGGTGGCCAACGGCATCACGGTGCCCGCCACCGCGACCAGCGTCAGCATCTCGAGCGACGGCACGGTCTCGGCCACGCTGTCGGGCAATGCCACGCCGCAGAACATCGGCTCGCTGGCGATCGTCAACTTCATCAATCCGGCCGGCCTCGAGCCGCTGGGCGAGAACCTCTATGCCGAGACCGCCGCCTCGGGCCAGCCCAACGGCGGCACCGCGGGCACCAACGGCCTGGGCACGGTGATGCAGGGCTTCCTCGAGACCTCGAACGTGAACGTGGTGCAGGAGCTGGTCTCGATGATCCAGACGCAGCGCGCGTACGAGATGAACTCCAAGGCCATCCAGACCAGCGACCAGATGCTGCAGAAGCTGGGGCAGCTGTGAGACTGTCCCTGTTCCGCGCGGCCTTCGCCGCCCTCGCCCTCGTCGTGGCCGGCGGCTGCACCACGCTGGCCAACACGCCGCAGGTCGAGATGCCCTCGACCGCGCCGCCGCCCGTGAGCGCCTCGCCGATGGCGGCCGTGCCGCGCCAGGCCACGGGCAGCCTGTTCCGCACCGCGAGCTACCGGCCGCTGTTCGAGGACCGGCGCGCGCGCATGATCGGCGACACGGTGACGATCTCGATCGTCGAGAACGTGAGCGCGAGCCAGAAGTCGACCTCGACCATCGGCAAGACCAGCAGCATCGACACCGGCATCGCGGCCCTGCCCTTCTTCGCCGCCAACTCCTTCGGCCGCGCCAGCGCCAATGCCGAGTCGGCCCACAACTTCGCGGGCAAGGGCGGCACCGAGAGCGCCAACACCTTCCAGGGCTCGATCACCGCGACGGTGATCGACGTGCAGCCCAACGGCCACTTGGTGGTGACCGGCGAGAAGCAGATCGGCGTGAACCAGAACGTGGACGTGCTGCGCTTCTCGGGCACCATCGATCCGCGCTCGATCCAGGCCGGCAGCAACGTGCTGTCGACGCAGGTGGCGAACGTGCGCATCGAGTCGCGCGGCCGCGGCGCGCAGCAGGAATCGCAGGTCATGCCCTGGCTGGGCCGCTTCTTCATGAGCGTGCTGCCGTTCTGAGGATGCACGACGCCATGGCCCTCACGCCCCAGCACCGCCTGCGCCGCCGCGTAGCCGCACTTTCGTTCGGCCTGCTCGGCATGCTGCTGCTCGCGCTCGGCCCCGCCCAGCAGGCGCATGCGCTGCGCATCAAGGAAGTCGCCGCCGTGCAGGGCGTGCGCAGCAACCAGCTCACGGGCTACGGCCTGGTGGTCGGGCTCGACGGCACCGGCGACCAGACCACGCAGATGCCCTACACCACGCAGAGCGTGGCGAACTACCTGCAGCAGCTGGGCATCACGTTGCCCGACAACCGCGCCTCGCAGCTGCAGCTGAAGAACGTGGCGGCGGTGATCGTCACGGCGCAGCTGCCGGCCTTCGCGCAGCCGGGCCAGCAGCTCGACGTCAACGTCTCCTCGATGGGCAATGCCAAGTCGCTCAAGGGCGGCACGCTGGTCGCCACGCCGCTGCGCGGTGCCGACGGCGAGATCTACGCGCTGGCGCAGGGCAACATGGTGGTGGGCGGCGCCGGCGCCTCGGCCGCGGGCAGCAAGGTGCAGATCAACCACCTGAGCGCGGGCCGCGTGCCCAACGGCGCGCAGGTGGAACGCAGCGTGCCCTCGCCGCTGCTCGACGGCGACAGCGTGAACCTCGACCTCAACGCGGTCGACTTCCAGACCGCGCGCCGCGTGGCCCAGGCCATCGACCGCAAGCTCGGCACCGGCACCGCGCGCGCCATGGACGGCCGCACGGTACAGGTGCGCGCGCCCACCGACGCCAATGCGCGCGTGAACTTCATCGCCGAGCTCGAGGAGCTCACGCTCGAGGCCAGCACGCCCGCGGCCAAGGTGGTGATCAATGCGCGCACCGGCTCGATCGTGCTGAACCAGGCCGTGACGCTCGGACCCTGCGCGATCGCGCACGGCAACCTGTCGGTCACGATCAGCTCGGCGCCGGTGATCAGCCAGCCCGCGCCGCTGTCGGGCGGGCGCACCGTGGTGGCCGAGCAGGCCTCGATCCAGATCAAGCAGGAGCCCGGCACCATGATCCAGGTGCCGGCCGCGCCGCTGCTGGCCGACGTGGTGCGCGCCCTCAATTCGCTGGGCGCCACGCCGCAGGACCTGCTCGCGATCCTGCAGGCCATCAAGGCCTCGGGCGCGCTCAACGCGGAACTCGAGGTGATCTGATGTCGATGCAGACCTCGCTGTCCGCGATGTCCATGTCGCCCTCGACCGGCCAGGGGCTGGCGGCCGACGCGCGCTCGCTCGACGCGCTCAAGCTCGCAGCCAATGGCAACGACCCGAAGGCGGTGCGCGAGGCGGCCAAGCAGTTCGAGTCGCTGTTCATGCGCGAGCTGATCAAGAGCATGCGCGAGGCGACCATGAAGTCGGGCCTGCTCGACAGCGACGGCGAGAAGCTCGGCACCGACCTGCTCGACCAGCAGTTCGCGGTGCAGCTCTCGGGCCTGCCCGGCGGCCTCACCGACGCGATCACGCGCCAGCTCACGCAGCAGATGAGCGGCACCGCCAAGGCACCGACCATCGCGCTGGGCGCCGAGGCCGCGCGCATCAAGCCGGCCGCCAACCAGCGCAGCTTCGTCGAGCAGCACGACGATGCGGCCGAGCGCGTGTCGCGCGAGACCGGCATTCCCGCCAGCTTCATGATCGGCCAGGCCGGCCACGAGACCGGCTGGGGCCGCAGCGAGATCCGCCACCGCGACGGCAGCCCCTCGCACAACCTGTTCGGCATCAAGGCCGGCGGCAGCTGGACCGGCCCCACCGTGGCCGTGACCACCACCGAATACATCGGCGGCGAGCCGCGCAAGGTGACGGCGCGCTTTCGCGCCTACGACTCCTACGAGGAGTCGTTCCGCGACTACGCGCGCCTGATCGGCAACTCGCCGCGCTACGAGAAGGCGCGCGCCAGCGTGAGCTCGGTCAGCGCCTACGCGAGCGAACTGCACCGCGCCGGCTACGCCACCGACCCGGCCTACGCGGCCAAGCTCAGCCGCGCGATCCACACCACGCTGAAGATCCAGCGCACCTGAAGCGCACAGGCCAGTCCCCGAGAAAGATCCCGCCATGAGTCTGCTCAACGTCGGCGCCCGCGCCCTGCTCGCGAACCAGGTCGCGCTGTCGACCACCGGCCACAACATCGCCAACGCCAGCACCGTCGGCTACTCGCGCCAGACCGCCGTGATGGGCCAGGTCGCGGGCCAGTACACCGGCAGCGGCTATATCGGCAAGGGCGTCGAGGTCACGACCATCGAGCGCGCCCACAACGAGTTCCTCACGCGCCAGGCCGCGGCCGCGCAGTCGGTGCAGGCCATGGACGCCACGCGCGCGGCGCGCCTGTCCTCGCTCGAGGACATCTTCAAGGGCGGCAAGACCGGCCTGGGCGCGGCCGTGTCGGACCTGCTCAACGCCTTCTCCGACATCGCGAGCGCGCCGACCGACGTGACGGCGCGCAACGTGGTGCTCACGCGCGCCGACGAGATGGCCGCGCGCATGCGCGATGCCCAGACCCGGCTCGACGACCTGCAGAAGGGCGTGAACTCGCAGCTCGGCGACGCGGTGCGCAGCATCAACGGCCTGGCCGCGCGGCTGGCCACGCTCAACGAGCAGATCGCGCGCGCCAGCGGCGGCGGCCAGAGCCCGAACGACCTGCTCGACCAGCGCGACCAGCTGCTGCGCGAGCTCAACCAGCAGGTACAGACCACCACCGTGCAGGCCGACGACGGCTCGCTCAGCGTGTTCGTGGGCAGCCAGGCGCTGGTGCTGGGCAACAAGGCGGCGCAGGTCGCGATGAGCACCGACGACGCCAACCAGAGCAAGCTGACGCTGATGCGCAGCGGCCTCTCGACCACCATCGACGAGGCCACGCTCGGCGGCGGCGCGGTCGCGGGCCTGCTGCGCTTCCAGAACAGCGACCTGGCCGAGGCACGCGACGGCCTGGGCCGCATGGCGCTCACGCTGACGACCGAGATCAATGCCCAGCACCGGCTCGGCGTGGACCTCGACGGCAAGGCCGGCGGCGATTTCTTCAAGCCGATCGCGATCCCCGATGCCATGGGCGCCGCGAGCAACACCGGCAACGCGGTGATCGGCGCCACGGTGTCCAACACCTCGGCGCTCGCGGCCTCGAGCTACCAGGTCAAGTTCGGCGCGGGCGGCAGCATCGAGGTGCAGCGGCTGTCGGACGGCAAGACCACCAGCTTCGCGGGCCCGATGCCGATCGAGATCGACGGCCTCAAGCTCGACCTGAAGTCGGGCAGCGCGGCCGAGGGCGACAGCTTCGTGCTCAAGCCCTATGCCTCGGCCGCCGGCGACATGGCGACCGTGCTGCGCTCGGCGCGCGGGCTGGCCGCGGGCAGCCCGGTCGAGGCGCGCGTGGGCACCGGCAACACCGGCGGCATGGCGGTCGGCAGCCTGGCCGCGACCTCGGCCAATGCCAACCTCAACCAGCCGGTCACGCTGACCTTCAACGGCGCGGGCGGCTTCGACGTGGCGGGCAACGGCACCGGCAACCCGACCAGCGTGCCCTACGTGGCGGGCCAGCCGATCAGCTACAACGGCTGGACCATCGTGCTGTCGGGCACGCCCAAGGCCGGCGACACGATCACCGTGCAGGCCGCCACCACCGCCTACGGCGGCAGCAACGCCGGCAATGCGCAGGCGCTGCTGGCACTGCGCGACAAGACGGTGTTCGACGGCGCCCCCATGACCGACGGCTATGCCGCGCTGATGGCGCAGGTCGGCGTGCGTTCGCAGAGCGCGCAGTACGCGGCCGAGATCTCGGGCTCGATCGCCACCTCGCTCGAGACCGACCGCACCAGCCAGGCCGGCGTGAACCTCGACGAGGAAGCCGCCAAGCTGCTGCAGTACCAGCAGGCCTACCAGGCCTCGTCCAAGATGATCCAGATCGCGCAGAGCATCTTCGATTCGCTGCTGCAGAACATGAACTGACCCGGGAGACAGGAAGAACCATGACAGCCACCCGCCTCGCCAGTGCCACCACCTACGACAACGCGGTGCGCCAGCTCACCACGCGCCAGTCCCAGCTTTCGAAACTGCAGGAACAACTCAGCGCCAGCAAGAAGGTGCTGCGCCCCAGCGACGACCCGACCGGCGCGGCGCAGGCCGAGCGCGCCATCACGCGCATGGCGCGCGTCAGCACCGACCAGCGCGCGCTGGAGCTGCAGCGCAACGCGGTCTCGACGGCCGAGTCGACCCTGGGCAGCGCGACCGCGGCCATGGCCGAGTTCCGCACGCTGGTGGTGAACGCCGGCAATGCCACGCTGTCGGCGGCCGACCGCGCCACCATCGCGCAGCGCCTGACCACGCTGCGCGGCCAGCTGCTCGGCTATGCCAATGCGCAGGACAGCAACGGCCAGTCGCTGTTCGGCGGCCTGGGCAGCACCGCGGCGCCCTTCGTCGACAACGGCAGCGGCGTGCGCTTCGACGGCATCGCGGGCCAGGCCGGCGCCGCCAGCGACACCGCCATCCCCTCGATGCTCGACGGCTACGGCACCTGGATGGACGTGCCCACCGGCAACGGCGTGTTCACCGTGAGCCAGGCGGCCGGCACGCGCAATGTCTACAGCGACGCCGGCAAGGTGATCGATCCCTCGGCGCTGACCGGCCACGGCTACCGCGTCGCGTTCAGCGTCGCCAACGGGGTGACCACCTACGACGTGATCGACACCACCACGCAGGCCACGCTCAAGTCGGGCCAGCCCTACACCGCGGGCCAGGCGATCGAGTTCGCCGGGATCTCGCTCACGGCCAGCGGCGTGCCGGCCGACGGCAATGCTTTGACTGTCGCGCCCAGCGGCAAGACCAGCCTGTTCGGCGTGCTCGACCAAGCGATCGCGGGCGTGAAGGACGGCAGCAACAGCAGCGGCCAGCTGGCGCAGAACGTGGCGCAGTCGCTGGTGCAGATCGACGCCGCGAGCGCGCGGCTGTCGGCCTCGCGCGGCCGCGCGGGCGACCTGCTGAACCAGGTCGACAGCATCTCCGACCGCCAGTCGTCGCGCAGCCTGCAGCTCGAGGCCGACCGCTCGCGCGCCGAGGACCTCGACACGATCCAGGCGCTGTCCGACTTCAAGACCCAGCAGACCGCCTACTCCGCGGCCCTCGGCTCCTATGCCGAAATCCAGAAACTCTCGCTGTTCAACTTCATCGGCTGAGGTGGCGTGACCGCCCTTTCGTTCCTTCTCTCCTTCTCGTCTTCATGTCTCAATCGGTACTCGGCAGCCTGACCTTCGGCTACCGCCCGTTCTGGAACCGGCCGCGCGCGCTCGCGGGAGTCCAGCTGTTCGTCCACGAGGACCGCCAACGCATCGACGGGCGCCACCTGCTGCGCACGCTGGCCGAGACCTGGAACGCCGATTCGCCGACCTTGCTGCTGTCGATCCAGACGCCCGAGTTCCTGCGCGACATCGCGAGCAACGCCGAGGCGGCCGGGCCGATGCTCGAGATTCCGCTCGGCTGGATGCAG
>NZ_JBZAYE010000233.1:0-10310 GCF_058244205.1 Variovorax sp. 20P10.2.4 | reverse complement strand
CTGGTGGTGGCCGCCTGGTGGCTCAGCGGCCACTGGGCCGTGGTCGAGGAGCATCCGCTCACGCTCGAGCACGTGTTCCTCGCCACCAACTCCGGCCGCGCCGAGGCGCTGAGCTTCGTCACGCCCTTGGCCTATGCGCTCGACTGGCTGATGTTCTACAGCGACGCCAACAAGCTGCTGACCCTGGGCATCGCCTCGGTGGCCGGCGTGATCGTGGGGGCCGCCGCGCAGGCGCTGTGGGCGCGCGAGTTCCGTTGGGAGGGCTTCGCCGGCAGCGGCGACCTCGCGCATCACCTGGGCGGCGCCGTGCTGATGGGCATCGGCGGCGTCACCGCCATGGGCTGCACCATCGGCCAGGGCCTGAGCGCGCTCTCCACGCTGAGCCTCGCGAGCCTGCCGGCGATCGTCGGCATCGTCGTTGGCGCGGTGGCGAGCCTCAAGTACCAGGCCTGGCAGCTGCAGCGCGATCTTTGAGTGCGTTGCGCGCGCCATGCTTGACCCGGCCCCTGCGGCCACCTCGATAAACACGGCATCGCAGCAAACACCGAGGTGATCCCGTGACCCCTTCTTCCCGTTTCCTGAACCCGGCCGAGGCCGCGCGCCGGCTCGGAGTGTCCGCCAAGGCCCTGCGGCTGTACGAGCAGCGCGGCCTGCTGGTGCCGGCGCGCACGGCCGCAGGCTGGCGTTCCTACGGACCCGCCGAGATGGCGCGTGCCGCCGAGGTCGTCGCGTTGCGCGCGCTGGGCCTCAGCCTCGCGCAGGTGGCGCGCGTGCTCGAGGGCGATGCGCAAGGCCTGGCACCAGCCCTGGCGGCGCACCAGGCGGCGCTCGAAGCCAAGGCGCGAGAGCTCGACGCCACGCTGGAGAAAGTGCGTGGCCTGCGCGACGAACTAGCGCGCGGACGCCTGCCCGCGCCCGGCGAACTCGCGCGCCTGCTGCAGCCCGACACCCGGCCCGCGCTCGAGTTCGAACTGCCCTGGCCCTGGGGCGGCGAACGCTTCGCACTGAACGACATCCGCCCGATCAACCACATCGTCGGCCCGCTGGGCAGCGGCAAGACGCGGCTCGCGCTGCGCATCGCCGAGCGTTTTCCGGGCGCGGTCTTCCTGCCGCTGGACCGCGCCGAGGGCGATGCCACCGCCACGCGGTTGCGTGAAGACGCCGCCCTGCGATCGCGCGTCGATGCCGCGCTGGCCTGGCTCGTGGAGGACGGCGCCACCGGGTCCGAAGCCCTGGTCGCGCTGCTGGCCGGCCTCGAAGCCGAAGGCCCCGCCGCCCTCGTCGTCGACATGGTGGAGCAGGGCCTCGACCATGCGACCCAGGAGGCGCTGATCGCCCACCTGCGCCGCCGCGGCGCCGAGGCGCGGCCGCTGTTCCTGCTTACGCGCTCCAGTGCCTTCATCGATCTCGCGGCGGTCGGCGCGCACGAGTCGATCCTGCTGTGCCCGGCGAACCACAGTCCGCCGACCTATGTCGCGCCGTTCGAAGGCGCACCCGGCTACGAGGCTGTTGCCACCTGCCTCGCGACGCCCGAGGTGCGCGCACGCACGCAGGGGGTGATCGCGTGGCGGCCGAAGGTGGTGGATTCGGCTGACTGACGCCGGGCCGCCGGCGTGTTCCACTGTCGGCAGTTGTTCCCAATGCTTCCATGAACCCGACGCAGATCGATCATTTCAGGACCCACGGCTGTCTCCACCTCGAAGGCTTCCACCCGAAGCCCCGCATGGCTCCGCTGCGCCAGAAGCTGCGCGACGAACTCAAGCGCCTGGCCGGCGCCAAGGGCGGCCTGAGCGCGGTGCAGCGCCTGCCGCTGTTCCAGCAGATCGGCAAGCTCTCGGCGCTCGTGAACCTGCCCGGCCTGCATGAAGCCCTGGTCACGCCGGCGCTGCTCGATCTCGTCGCCGAGCTCGGCGGCCTCGCGTCGCCGCCCGCAGCGGGCCCCCAGGGCACGCAGCTGCTGCTGTCGCCGCCAGGGCAAGGCGACTGGACCCTGCAGGCCCTGAACTGGCATGTCGACCTCGCGGCGCGGCCGCAGGATCCGCTGCCCGGCGTGCAGGCCTTCTTCCTGATCGACGACGTGGCACCGCACGGCGGCGCCACGCTCGCGCTCGCGGGCTCGCACCGCATCGACACGCGGCGGCCGGCCTCGGATTCGCAACCCGCGCTGCGCGAGCTGCTCAAGGACCCGGCGGACCTGGAGCGCCGCCTGGGCGAGCAGGGCCTGGCCATCGTCGAGATGTGCGGCCGCGCCGGCGACGTGTTCCTGATGGACATGCGCGTGCTGCACACGCCCTCGGTCAATGCGACGAAGCAGCCGCGGATGATGGCGACCACGCGCTGCATCTTCGGCACCTGACGCGCCGGGACGAGACGCCGAGGCGTCAAGGCCGTGCGCATCGGCCACGCGAAAATCCCCGCATGGACATCGAAAAATTCCCGAGCGCGCTGATGCACACCATCGGCTTTTCGCAGCTGCTGCGCAGCGATGCCGAGGCCGGCCTCGCGCGCGTGCGTTTCGTGGCGCGGCCCGAGTTCGCGCACAGCAACGGCACGGTGGTGCAGGGCGGGCTGGTCACCGCATGGCTCGATTGCGCGATGGCCTTCGCGGTGAACGCGAAGGACGCCGCGGCCGGCCTCGCGAGCCTCGAACTCAAGATCTCGTTCCTCGACCGGGCCGACGTCGCCACTTTCGAGGCCGAGGCGCGCATCCTGCGCTGGGGCCGCAGCGTGGTGTTCCTCGAGGCCGACCTCTGGTCGCTCGATGGCCGGCTGATCGCGCGCGCCTCGTCCACCGGCAAGCTCGTGCGACGAGGCGCCTGAGCGCCCCGCCGCGCGCGATCAGCGACGACGCCGGCGCGCGACCACCAGGCCCGCCACGCCGAGCGCGGCCAGCGCCAGGTCGACCAGATCCAGCGCGCCGCCGCTCCTGCGGAAGGGGAACGCGATCGGCATCACCGGCTGTTCCGGCGTGACCTCGGGCGCGGCCTTGACGTTCAGGAACGCGGCCGACACCGAGCCGGGCTTGTCGTCCTCGTTGATGCCCTGCACGTAGACCATGTGGCGGCCCGGTGCGAGGCCCGTGGTGTCGAGCATGCCGCTCGCGGTCCGGGTCGCTTCCTCGAGGCCGGGGCTGGCCTGGTCCGAGGCCGAGAGCGCCAGCGGGATGCCGACCGCGCCGGCCTCCCACGGCAGCTTGCCGACATAGGCCAGCGCCGTCTTGATCTTCTTGACGACCGGCACCGGCGGCGCCGGAATGTCCGACTGGCCAGGCTTCGAATAGAGGTAGCGGTTGTCGTCCACGGTCGCGGTGACGAGCGCCTTCGTTCCCGCCTGCACGGCCTCGGCGGCGATCTTCACGTCGACCGTGTCCGGTCCCTGCGGCAACTGGTAGGGCCGGTACAGCACGCGGCTCAGGTAGTGGAAGCCGTTGAAGTTCTCGGGATAGACCTCCTTGTTGAAGTTGTCGCAGCTCTCGTAGAAGGAGCGGCCCATCTCCACCGTGTACGAAGGCGCGCCCAGGTAGCCGTAGACGGCGTCCTTGGTCGTTCCCTCGGTGTCGTAGCCGAGCACCTGCTGCGCCGAATACTTGTTGTGATAGGCCATGCGCTGCGCGATGGTGGCCAGCCCGAGGTTGTTGGGCGTCTGGATGTTGTTCTCGTTCTCGGAGCGCCGCACGCCCCAGGACCAGAGGATGGCGCGCGCCGCGCTGTGCAGGTCGATGAACACCCCGCCGCCGTAGTTCTCGTCGGCACCGGTCTTCCAGTCGAATTCGCCGGCACCGCCGTTGTCGCGGTTCTGCGCGTTGCAATAGGTCGCGCTCTTGGGCCGCCCGTCGGGCAGCGCGCCGCCCTCCCACTTGCAGGCGGCCTGGTTCCAGCTGCCGCGCACGTAGTCGAGCACCACCTGCGTCTCGGGCTCGGAGACGGCCGCGGTGCCGCGATAGTCCTCGGCGCACTGGTTGTCCGAAGCCCCGGGCCCGCCCGTGCGCCAGCCGAAGGGGTAGTTGCGGTTCAGGTCGACCCCGCCGCTGCGCGCCGTGCTGCAGGCGGCCGTGGCGTAGTTGGTGTTCTTGCGCTGCCGGGCCGTGATCTGCTGCTCGGCGATCGAGCGGCCGTCGGGGTTGTGGACGACGAAGTGGTAGCGGTTGGTGTCGAGCATCATGCGGGCGTTCGCATCGGTCTCGTAGTTGTCGAGCAACCACTCGATGTACTTCATGCCGACTTCCTGCGGGGCGTACTCGCGGGCATGGATGCCGCCGGTCCAGACCATGTTCGGCGGCTTCTGCGCCTGCGCGTCCTGCTTCTCGAAGTTGCCGGCCACGATCACGCGGATCGGGTAGGGCTCGGTGGGAAACAGGCTCAGGTTGAAGGTGTTGAGAACGCTCGCGGGCAGGTACTTGACCAGCAGGTTGACCCAGGACGAATTCGTGTTGTTGTCGGAGTCCGTGCCGGGCTTCTGGTACTGCCCGCCCATCCAGGTCTTGCCGAGGGTCTGCACCTTCACCAGCTTCGGGTACTTGGCGGCCAGCTCGTCGAAGCTGCTGTAGACCTGTCCGACGGTGCGGTAGCAGGCCGCGTGCGAACCGCCGTCGGAGATCTTCTTCGTGCCCGGCGTGGTGTCCGGTGCGGTCGAGGCCTGCTTGCCCACGCCCTTGGTGATGTAGTCGCGGATCCGGGCCGTCTCGGCCTCGTTGATCTGCACGGGAAGGCCCAGCATCCGCAGCTGCGCCAGTTCGCCCGGGCCGACCTCGGCCGACACCGTGCGGGCCTTCTGGTCCACGTAGGCATGGTCGAGCAGCCGGGTCAGGGCGTTGAGATCGTTGTCGCTGGCATAGGGCACGACGATCGAATAGACCTGGACCCAGTCGCCGGTGTCGGGCGATTGCGCCGACACCGGGTGGCCGGCCGCGATGGCGGCGGCGAGCACGATGGACCATTGCGTGGGACGTGAGATGCGATGACGGATCCTCATGACAATTCCCCTTGTTTTGTTGAACAAAAATTGGCCGACCACAGCTTGAAGGCCCATCGGCCGGGGTTCGATAGTGATTACCCGGATTCCGCGCGCGGGCAGGCTGTGGAAGTCGCGCCGATACACTGCCGCGCATGCAAGACCCGCCGTCCTCTTCGCCGGTGCCCGCGCGCTGGCGCGGCCCCGTCGTGCTCGCGAGCCTGATGCTCGCGCTGCAGGCGGGCGGCGAGCCGGTCTACGAGGCGCTGCGCTACGAGCGCTCGGCCGTGCTCGGCGGCCAGCTCTGGCGCCTGCTCACGGCACACCTGGTGCACCTCGGCTGGACGCATTGCCTGCTGAACCTCGGCGGGCTGGCCGTGTGCGCGGCGTTCGCGAAGGACCGCGCCGGCGCGCGCGCCTGGGCCGACGCCTTCGTCGCGCTGGCGCTCGGCGTGAGCGCCTTGCTGCTGGTGGCATCGCCCCGGGTCGCGGACTACGCGGGGCTGTCGGGCGTGCTGTACGGCCTGTTCGTCTGGGTGCTCGCGCCGCAGGCCTGGCGCGGCGACCTGCCGGCCCGGCTGGCACTGGCCGTCGTGGCGGCCCGCATCGGCTGGCAGCTGTGGAGCGAGCCCACCGAGGCACAGCGTGCACTGATCGGCGGCGAGGTGCTGGTGCAGGCGCATCTCTATGGCGCGGCATGCGCCGTGCTGCTCGTGCTCGCGCAGGCGCCGCGCAGCCGTTCCCCCGCCTGATCCAAAGCCGCCCCGGGCGGCGTTTTTACGCTTTCTTTACGGCCCCCCACCGACTCTTTCCCCCGTTTTGACGCGCATCTGCCGAGACTGCAATTCATCTTTTTGATAGCAGGAGTGATGCATGGACATCGTCTGGATGAGCGCCTTGCTGGCGCTATGGGTCGTGGTGGCGGCCATGGTCGTCGGGCTGAACCGGCTCGAGGGACCGAACCCGCCGGCAGCCAAAGAGGGAGACGCATCGTGATCGGCCTCGACGTCCTCTACGGCTTCGGCGCGCTGATCGCCGTGGTGCTGTTCGCCTACCTGGTTTTCGCGCTGATCTGCGCCGAGGAGTTCTGAGATGAGCGCCTCGGCCTGGGGCCTGCTGGCCCTCTTCTTCGCGCTGCTGCTGCTGCTGGCCTGGCCGGTCGGCAGGTTCCTCGCGGCGCTGTGCAACGAACGCGTGCCGCGCTGGATGGCGCGCGTCGAATCCCCGTTCTACAAGCTGGCCGGCGTGGCGCCGGCGCAGTCGATGAACTGGCGCGTCTACGCGATGGCGCTGCTGGCCTTCAACACGGTCGGCGCGATCGTGGTCTACGGCCTGCAGCGGCTGCAGGGACTGCTGCCGCTCAACCCGGCCGGCATGGGCGCGGTGTCGCCCGACTCGGCCTTCAACACCGCCGTGAGCTTCGTCGCCAACACCAACTGGCAAGGCTACGCGGGCGAGTCGACGATGAGCTACCTCACGCAGATGCTCGGCCTCACGGTGCAGAACTTCGTGTCGGCCGCGACCGGCATCGCGGTGGCGTTCGCGCTGGTGCGCGGCTTCGCGCGCCGCGGCGAAGGCCAGGGCAAGGGCCTGGTCGGCAACTTCTGGGCCGACATCGTGCGCGTCACGCTGTGGGTGCTGGTGCCGATCTCCTTCGTGCTGGCGGTGGTGCTGGTGGGCCAGGGCGTGATCCAGAACTTCGACGAGTACAAGGCGGCGACCACGCTCGAGACGACCGCGTTCCAGCAGCCCAAGGCCGGCCCCGACGGCCAGCCGCTGAAGGACGACAAGGGCGCGCCGGTGATGGAGGACGCCACCACCACGACGCAGACGCTGGCCATGGGCCCGGTCGCCTCGCAGGAGGCGATCAAGATGATCGGCACCAACGGCGGCGGCTTCTTCAACGCCAACTCGGCGCACCCCTACGAGAACCCGACCGCGCTGTCGAACCTGCTGCAGATGCTCGCGATCTTCCTGATCCCCGCGGCGCTGTGCTTCACCTTCGGCCGCGTGGTGGGCGACATGCGCCAGGGCTGGGCGGTGTTCGCGGCGATGGCGATCATGTTCGTGGTCGCGGTGATGGTGCTCACGCCCGCCGAGCAGGCCGGCAACCCGCTGCTCGGCCCGCTGGGTGTCGACCAGGCCGCGAGCACGCTGCAGTCGGGCGGCTACATGGAAGGCAAGGAAGTGCGCTTCGGCATCGACGCCTCGGCGCTGTTCGCCGCCGTGACCACGGCCGCCTCGTGCGGCGCGGTCAACCTCATGCACGACTCGCTGACGCCGATCGGCGGCATGGTGCCGCTGGTGCTGATGCAGCTCGGCGAGGTGGTGTTCGGCGGCGTCGGCTCGGGCCTGTACGGCATGCTGATCTTCGCGATGCTCGCGGTGTTCATCGCCGGGCTGATGATCGGCCGCACGCCCGAGTACCTCGGCAAGAAGATCGAGGTGCGCGAGATGAAGCTGCTGTCGATCGCGATCCTGGTGACGCCGATCCTGGTGCTCGTGGGCACCGCCATCGCGGTGGTCTCGGGCGCGGGCAAGGCCGGCATCGCCAACCCCGGCGCGCACGGCTTCTCCGAGATCCTCTATGCGCTGACCTCGGCCGCCAACAACAACGGCAGCGCCTTCGCGGGCCTGTCGGCCAACACGCCCTTCTACAACGCGCTGCTGGGCCTGGCGATGTGGTTCGGCCGCTTCGCGATGATCGTGCCGGTGCTCGCCATCGCGGGTTCGCTGGCCGCCAAGAAGCGTCTTCCGGTCACGGCCGGCACGCTGCCCACGCACGGGCCGCTGTTCGTTTCCCTGCTGATCGGCACCGTGCTGCTGGTCGGTCTGCTCAATTACGTGCCGGCATTGGCCCTCGGGCCGATCGTCGAGCACCTGGTGCTCTGGAAGTAAGGAGGAGCACGTCATGACCACAACCAAGACTTCCCTGTCGCTGTTCGACGCGGCACTGGTACGCCCCGCGCTGCGCGGCGCCTTCGCCAAGCTGAACCCGCGCACCCAGTGGCGCAACCCGGTGATGTTCATCGTCTACATCGGGAGCATCCTCACCACGCTGCTGTGGATCCACACGCTGAGCTTCCCGGGCGACACCGGCATGTCGCCGACCTTCGTGCTCGCGGTCACCGTGTGGCTCTGGTTCACGGTGCTGTTCGCCAACTTCGCCGAGGCGCTGGCCGAGGGCCGCAGCAAGGCCCAGGCCGCCTCGCTGCGCGGCCTGCGCAAGGACACCTGGGCCAAGAAGCTGGCCGAGCCGCAGCGCGATGCGAAGTGGCTCCCGGAGCAGGCGCCCAACCTGCGCAAGGGCGACGTGGTGCTGGTCGAGGCCGGCGACGTGGTCCCGCTCGACGGCGAGGTGATCGAAGGCGTGGCCTCGGTCGACGAGAGCGCCATCACCGGCGAATCGGCACCGGTGGTGCGCGAATCGGGCGGCGACTTCTCGGCCGTGACCGGCGGCACCCGCGTGCTGTCCGACTGGCTGGTGGTGCGCATCGCGGTGAACCCGGGCGAGTCCTTCCTCGACCGCATGATCGGCATGGTCGAGGCCGCGCGCCGCCAGAAGACGCCCAACGAGATCGCGCTGACCATCCTGCTGGTGGCGCTCACGCTGGTGTTCCTGATGGTCACGGTCACGCTGCTGCCGTTCTCGGTGTTCAGCGTGGAAGCCGCGGGCGCCGGCACGGTGGTCTCGCTGACCGCGCTGGTCGCGCTGCTGGTGTGCCTGATCCCCACCACCATCGGCGGCCTGCTGTCGGCCGTGGGCGTGGCGGGCATGAGCCGCATGATGCAGGCCAACGTGATCGCGACCTCGGGCCGCGCGGTGGAAGCCGCCGGCGACGTCGACGTGCTGCTGCTCGACAAGACCGGCACCATCACGCACGGCAACCGCCAGGCCAGCGCCTTCCTGCCGGCGCCCGGCGTCACCAAGGCACGCCTCGCGCGCGCCGCCATGCTGGCCTCGATGGCCGACGAGACGCCCGAGGGCCGCAGCATCGTGGAGCTCGCGCGCCGCGACGGGCTGGAACCGGCGCCGGTCGAGGACGCGCGCTTCGTGGCCTTCACCGCGCAGACCCGCATGAGCGGCGTCGACCTGCCGGCCGCGCCGAACAGCCTGGACACCGATCCCATCGTGCTGCGCAAGGGCGCGGTCGAGGCGGTGCGCCGGCACGTCGAGGCGCTCGGCGGCACGATGGCGCCCGAGCTGCTGCGCGCCTCCGAGGAAGCCTCGCGCCGCGGCAGCACGCCGCTGGCGGTGGCCGAGGGCGACCGCGTGCTCGGCATCGTCGAGCTCAAGGACATCGTCAAGACCGGCATCAAGGAGCGTTTCGCCGAGCTGCGCCGCATGGGCATCAAGACGGTGATGATCACCGGCGACAACCGGCTCACCGCCGCCGCCATCGCGGCCGAGGCCGGCGTGGACGACTTCCTGGCCGAGGCCACGCCCGAGGACAAGCTGGCGCTGATCCGCAAGTACCAGGCCGAGGGCCGGCTGGTCGCGATGACCGGCGACGGCACCAACGACGCGCCCGCGCTCGCGCAGGCCGACGTGGCGGTGGCCATGGGCAGCGGCACGCAGGCCGCGAAGGAGGCCGGCAACATGGTCGACCTGGACTCGAACCCGACCAAGCTGCTCGAGGTGGTGGAGACCGGCAAGGCGCTCTTGATGACGCGCGGCTCGCTGACCACCTTCTCGATCGCCAACGACGTGGCGAAGTACTTCGCGATCATTCCCGCGATCTTCGTCTCGACCTATCCGCAGCTCGCGGCGCTCAACGTGATGCGCCTCGCGAGCCCGTCGTCGGCGATCCTGTCGGCGGTGATCTTCAACGCGCTGGTGATCGTGTTCCTGATCCCGCTGGCGCTCAAGGGCGTGCGCTACCGGCCGGTGGGCGCCGCCGCGCTGCTGCGCCGCAACCTCGCCATCTACGGCCTGGGCGGTCTGCTCGTTCCCTTCATCGGCATCAAGCTGATCGACTGGCTGCTGGTCGCCATTCACCTGGTCTGAGGAGTCCCCATCATGAGCAACACCACCGGCGGCATCGTCCGCCCCGCCATCGTCGTCTTCGCGCTGCTGAGCGCGCTCACCGGCCTGATCTATCCGATGGCCGTCACCGGCGCCGCCAAGGCGGCCTTCCCCGCGCAGGCGGCCGGCAGCCTGATCGTGCTCGACGGCACCACCGTCGGCTCGAAGCTGATCGGCCAGAACTTCAGCGACCCCAAGCACTTCTGGGGCCGCCCCTCGGCCACCGCGCCGCAGCCCTACAACGCGAGCGCCTCGGGCGGCGCGAACCAGGGTCCGCTGAACCCGGCGCTGACCGATGCCGTGAAGGCGCGCGTGGAAGCGCTGCGCGCGGCCG
>NZ_JBZAYE010000232.1:0-10359 GCF_058244205.1 Variovorax sp. 20P10.2.4 | reverse complement strand
TGCCCACGCGCCCGATCGGGCTGGGCGGCGCGATGCTGGAGCCGCGCAACCTGCCCCTGCTGGCGTCGGCCGCGCCGAGCCCGGTCGAACTCGAAACCCTGTTGCCGCAGATCGAGAGCAACGCGCTCGGCTTCCTCGACCTCAAGGACCGCGACACGGTGGCCGGCACTTCGATCAACGTGCGCGTCAAGGGCGGCGATGGCGCGGGCTTCCGCCTGAGCGTGAACGGCGCGGCGGTGGACGAGCGCCGCGTGGGCAAGAAGTCGCAGCTGCCGTCGAAGCAGCTCGCGGCCTGGGAATACATCGGCGTGACGCTCAAGCCCGGTGCCAACACGCTGCGGCTCGAGGCCGTCGACGGCTTCGGCAATGTGCGCGGCGAGGCGCGGGAGATCACGCTGGTCGCGCCCGACAAGCTCTCGGCGATCGCGATCGACCTGCCGGCCTCGGCCCAGGCCGACCTGCGCACGCCCATCGTCGTCACGGTGCGGCTGGCCGACGCGGCCGGCGTGCCGGTCACCGCGCGCACCCAGCTCACGCTCGAGACCGACCGCGGCCGCTGGCTCGCCGAGGACCTGAACCCCGACGAGCCCGGCACCCAGGTCTTCATGGACGGCGGCTCGGCCGAGTTCAAGCTGTTCCCGCCGGGCGAACCGGGCGATGCGCGCATCCGCGTCACGGCCGCGAGCCTGGTCAAGGAAGTGCGCCTCGCGCTGACGCCCGAGCTGCGCCCGATGATCGGCGTGGGCATCGTCGAGGGCGTGCTCGACTTCACCAAGCGCGGCAAGCTGCCGCTGGGCGCGATGCCCGCCGGCGCGGCCTTCGAGGCCGAACTCACGGGCCTGAAGGACGAGCACAACGGCCGCCGCGCGGGCGCGCGCTCCGCCTTCTTCTTCAAGGGCGCGATCAAGGGCGAGTACCTGCTGACCGCGGCCTTCGATTCCGACAAGCAGCGCAAGGACCGCCTGTTCCGCGACATCCGGCCCGACGAGTTCTATCCGATCTACGGCGACTCCTCGGCCAAGGGCTTCGACGCGCAGAGCACGCAGAAGCTCTACGTGCGCATCGACAGGAACCGCTCCTACCTGCTGTACGGCGACTTCACCACCGCCAGCAGCACCGAGGTGCGCAACCTGAGCCAGAGCAACCGTTCGCTCACGGGCCTCAAGCACGTCTACGAGGACGAGAACGTGCGCGCCACCTCCTACGCCTCGCGCACCGCGCAGACGCAGCAGGTCGAGGAGTTCCGCGCGCTCGGCACCTCGGGGCCGTACTACCTGAACGGTGCCAACGGCGAGTTCGTCGAGAACAGCGAGCAGGTCGAGATCGTGGTGCGCGACCGCAACCAGCCGGACATCGTGCTGCAGCGCACGGCGGTCACGCGCTTCGTCGACTATACGGTCGAGCCGCTCACGCGCCGCATCCTGTTCACGCGCGCGATCTCCTCGGTCGACGCGAACCTCAATCCGCAGTCGATCCGCGTCACCTACGAGGTCGATTCGGGCGGCCCGAAGTTCACCGTGGCCGGCGTCGATATCCAGGTCAAGGCCTCCGAGACCGTGCAGGTCGGCGTGGTCGTCAGCACCGACCAGAACCCGCGGAACAAGCGCAAGCTGCAGGCGGTCACGGGCATCGCGCGCCTGGGCGAGAACATGACGGTGGCGGGCGAAGTGGTCAAGACCGAGTCCGACGAGAAGGGCAGCGGCCATGGCGCGCGCATCGAGGCGCGCTACCAGGACGAGAAGCTCGCCGTGGTGGCGCTCGCGACCAGGACCAGCACCGGCTTCGACAACCCCGGCGCCAGTTCCTCGTCGGGCCGCACCGAGGCGTCGGCACGCGCCGAGTACCGCGTCGATCCCACGCTGGCCGTGCGCGCCGAAGCGCTCTACAGCAAGGACGCCGCGCAGACCGACGAACGCAAGGGCCTGACCCTGAGCGCGCAGAAGAAGCTCAGCGAGGACACGGTGGTCGAGGTGGGACTGCGCCATGGCCAGAGCGACGACGCGCCCGGTTCGAACTCGGGCTTCGACTACGGCCAGATCTCGACCTACAACGGCCAGATGGGCAGCAGCATCGGTGCCAACAGCGTGACCGTGCTGGGCGCGGCCGTGGCCGCCAACGGCGTCGACACCCAGACCCTCACCACCCTGCGCGCGCGGCTGTCGACGCAGCTGCCGTGGGCGCCGAACGCGCAGCTCTTCATCGAGGGCGAGCAGGACATCCAGCACAGCGACAAGCGCGTGCTGGCCATCGGCGGCAACTACGCCGTGACCGACAAGACCCGCGTCTACGGGCGCTACGAGCTGATCTCCTCGCTCTACGGTCCCTACGGGCTCGACGGCGCGCGGAACAACAACACCGGCATCGTCGGCATCGAGAGCAACTACATGGAGGGCGGGCGCGTGTACAACGAGTACCGCCTCGCCGACGGTGCCGACGGCCGCGGCGTGCAGGCCGCCATCGGCGTGCGCAACACCGTCAAGCTCACGGAACGCGTCAGCGTGACCGGCGGCATCGAGCACACGCGCAACCTCGGCGGCTACGCCAACAGCGGCAACAACGGCACCGGGTACGCCGGGGGGCTCGGCCAGTCGACCGCCATCACCAGCGGCATCGAGTACATGACCGAACGGCTCAAGACCAGCGGCGTGTTCGAGATGCGCCGCGGCGACGACGCCAACACGCGGCTGTTCAGCGCGGGCTTCGGCTACAAGCTCGATCCTTCGTGGAGCCTGCTGGCGCGCAGCATCATGAGCAGCAGCGAAGGGCAGGGCACCAACGCGGGCAACGAACGCCACCTGCAGCGCCACCAGATCGGCGTGGCCTACCGGCCGGTCGACGACGACAGCTGGAATGCGCTGGCACGCTACGAGCGCCGCTCGGAGAACGTGGTGGGCGCGGGCAACGCGGCCGGCGCGCTGCAGGGCAGCAGCGTGTTCGGCGCCGACAACGGCGCCAGCCTGCCGGGCAAGACCAGCGCCGACATCGTCTCGGCCCACCTCAACTACAACCCCGAGCCAGGCCGCTTCGTGATGGCGCGCTACGCGGGCAAGGTCAGCCGCCTCAGCGACAGCCTGCTCGCGAGCAGGTACTGGGCGCACCTGCTGCAGGTGCGCTACACGCAGGACATCGACAAGGACTGGGACTGGGGCGTGCAGGCCGGCCTGCTCTACGGCAAGGGCGGCGGGCTGCAGAAGACCTTCGGCCTCGAGCTCGGCTACCAGGTCTACAAGAACCTGTGGCTGTCGGCCGGCTACAACTTCGTGGGCCTGCGCGACCGCGACCTCACGGCCAACGAATACACGAGCAAGGGTGCCTACATCCGGCTGCGCTTCAAGTTCGACGAGACCACGCTGGGCTTCCCGGCGACGGGCGGCGATGCGTCCGCACCGGCCGCGGGTTCGGCAGCCGGAGGCGCGAATGGACCGCAGTGAGCCGATGGGCACGCCAGATCAGCGAGAGATTTTCCAGGCCATGCAATCCATGAACGGCATCACGCGGGAAGCGGCCTCGGCCATCCGGGGCACTGGATTCTCCGCCGGAGGCACGAGCCGCTGGCCGCGCCGTGCGATCGGATGCGGCGTGGGGCTCCTGCTGCTCGCGGCAGTGGCCCAGCCTTTCGCGCAGCAGACACCTCCGAAGCCGTCCGCGACGGCCGCCGCGGCCGCGCTGGATGTCGTCACCAACACCGCGACGGTCACGTCACCGGTCGGCGCATTGTGCGAAACGCCGGATCCCCAGAACCCGAACGTGTGTACCTGGAGCGCTCAGGTCAGCACGCCGCTGGGGGGCGGCCCGACGTTTGCCTTCGGCAAATCCATCGGCAGCGCGGCCGAAGCCCCTTTCCCGAGCTTCAGCTTCTCCTTCTCGGGCGTGAGCGGCGCCGTCGATGAAACGATCACGGTTCCGGTGACTCCGAGGCTCGACGGTTCGGGCTCGCAGAACTGGTCGCAAGGGAAGCTGCGAATCATCCCTGGAGCGGATATCGTGGTCACGGAGAAGACCGTTCAGCCGGGCTGGCCGGTCTATGCATCCACGCTCCCGGGTGGCGGGTGCAAGGATGCGAATGCGGGGGTCGATGGCAACACCAATCCCTTCGATACCGCCATCCGATGGAAGATCGAAGGAAACAAGTTCACGTTGGACAAGAAGTACGTTTTTCCGAATTCGGACTTCAAGTGTTCCATCCACAACTACCGGCCCTCATTCGGGTTGAACAATCGCATCGTCGGCACGCCGTTCGATGCGGGGAAATTCGACCTGAGCTTTTCCGGCGTCAATGTCCAGACTTTCAGCACCATGGGGGCTGCTTTCGTGAAGGACGTCGGTGACAAGGGGCAGACGGCCCGGTTGGGCATCGACGTCAGCACGACGATGACGTTCAAGGCGGGGGCCGGGACCGGAACCTCGCTCGACAACTACGTCCAGACCTTCTCGTGCGAGGGCTACGAGAATCTTCCGGCGAGCAACCTCGCCAATCCTTCCGTCGGTGTCTACACCATGACATCGCCGGCGGCCGACGTCAGGGACATCGATAGCCGCGAGAAGATGTGCACGGTGACCCACACCGTCCGGCCGCGCGTGCGCATCGTCAAGACCTCGGTCGGCGGCACCGGCAGCTACGACTTCAAGCTCACGGGCACCGTGATCGCGAACGACACCGACAGCGTGACCACGAGCGAGCAGAACCTGCCCGTGCCATCGAAGACCGCGCACCATCTGGGCACGCCCGGCACCGCCGTCGGCATCACCGAAACCGCGGTGCCCGACGTCACGACCCGCTCGGTCTGCGTGAACGAGGCGGGCCGCTCCGTCACCGGCACCGGCACGGTGGCCCTCTCCGGCGCGGACATGGCCGCCGGCGCGCTGTGGACCTGCACCTTCACCAACAGCTACGCCAGCGCCATCGTGAGCGGCCGCGTGTTCCTCGACAACGGCGTGGGCGGCGGCACGGCCAACGACGGCGTGATCAATGGCGGCGAAGTGCCGCAGCGCGGCATCGGCGTGCGCCTGACCGACTGCGCGGCCACCGTGCACGCGCGCACGATCACCGATGCCGCGGGCAACTACAGCTTCGCCGTGCCCGACGGCACGCCCAAGGGCGCCGCGATGTGCGTGGAGCAGGTCAACAGCCCCGGCACGCGCGTGTCGACGGGGGCCTCGGTGGGCAGTGTGGCGCTGCCATCGGGGGCCGCCGTGGCCATCGGCGCGGACCGCTACACCTACACGCGCACCGACACGCCCGATCGCATCGCCTTCGCCTGGAACGGCGTCGGCCATGAGGAACTGAACTTCGGCGACGTCGACAACGGCAGCTTCGCGGCCGACGGGGCCAAGACCGGGCTGCCCGGCAACAGCGTGACCTATGGCCACACCTTCGCCGCGGGCACGGCCGGGCAGGTGCGCTTCAGCATCGCGAGCGAGACCGCCAACCCCGCCATCGGCGGCTGGAGCGCGCAGATCTTCGCCGACACGGGCTGCACCGGCAGCCTGCAACCGGGCGCGGCGCAGCTCTACCCGCCGGCGGGCGCGGGCCAGGCAGTGATCTTCGAGGGCAAGGTGTGCGTGGTCGTGAAGCAGTTCATTCCCGCGACCGCGCCGATGGGCGCGAACAACAAGGTGGTGGTGCAGGCCGACTTCGACTACCGCGGCGCCAACCCGGCGCTCAGCGGCCGCTACACCTTGCAGGACATCACGACCCTCTCGAGCGTGGCGCTGGAACTCCGGAAGGAGGTGCGCAATGTGACGCAGGGCGTGCTGGAGTTCGGGGTGAACAACCGGGCCAAGTCGGGCGAAACGCTCGAGTACCGCATCACCTACACCAACAACAGCGATGCGCCGATCCGCAACCTGGCGGTGAACGACACCACGCCGGCCTACACCAGCTTCGTCAGCGCGACCGTGGGCGAGACGCCGCCGACCTTGACCGGATGCCTGAAGACCACGCCGGCCAATGCGGCACCGGCACCGGCGGTGGCTTGCACGGAGGCGCAGCCCGCCGGCAAGACCGGGCCGGTCGACTGGCGCTTCGACGGCTTCGTGGCGCCGGGTGGCAGCGGGTCGGTGATGTTCCAGATCAAGGTGGATTGAGGCCGTGGTGGAGGCCGGGACAAGCAATGGCTGTTTCGAAATTCAACGACGCACCCGGTTGGCTATCGTGTTTTGACTGATCGACGAGATTCGAATGACGTTTTCATTATTTGCAGGCAAGGGGTTTTCGGCGATTTCCATCCGAAAGTGCTTCGGCCATTCCTGGAAGCGGGGGGCGGTGGCCGTTTTGGGGAGCGCTCTATTGCAGGCGGCATTTGCCCAGCAAAATACCTCCGCGATGGAAAATGCGTACGGCGGCACTTTGAGTCCGACGGTCAGCGGCGACAAAAGAACGGCGAGTCTTCCCTTGATGCTGAATTACGACAATCCGAGGGGCGGCGGTTTCGCGATCCTGGAAGGAGAGGATGCCAATACTGGAAGGACGCCGTTGACGGTGACGATGCGAACCGTATCGGGTAATTTTTCGTTCCCCCAGGGTGGTTACTTCGCTTTTGAAGGGCCGGAGTCCCTCTTTACGTCTCAAAACAGTCCCACTGGAACTGGCATTGGCGCGGCCAACGGCTTTTTTCGGGGAGAGGCGTCTTCGGGTGCTTTTCCGGAATCCGTCGTGGCAGTACCGGAAGTAGCCGTGATTGAAATTTCTTTCAATCGGCCTGTCGACGATCCAATCATTCACTTGAGGGGATTGATCAGTGGGACCAATTACCCCCTCGGTACCTCTCCTGATTTTCGATGGCATTCCTTGCAGATCCACTCTCTGGAGCTGCTTTCTCCAGGAAGTCTTCAAAGACTTTCAGGAAATTGGAATTTCGCTGTAGAAGGGAATTTCATCAAAAACAACACCGATGCCACCGTGGGAGGGAGAGGGGCCTACGCGCATTGCAGCCAGGATGATGCGTGCGGATCGGTCAGGGTTCTTGGCAAGAATATCTCGACGATACGCTTTAGATTTGGCGCCAAGAGCTATGCGCCAATACCTGGGACGGATCGGTGGTACGGGCGTCTTCGAGTGTTTTTCTCCTTTTCCTTGAATACCCCTCCGATCGTGGGTCCGGTCAAGACCTCCAGAGGCGGGGTCGGGAAATTCGATTTCAACTACTCCAATTTCATGCAGACAAGCGGCAGCATCGAGACGAAAACAAAAGACACGGCCACGCACGCGCGCGTGTTGAGACCCGTCTTGCCAACGCCCGGCGAATTGAAAATCAGCGAAAACGTCCAGGCGCCCTGGGTGTTGTCGTCGATCAAATGTTCGCTTTATCCCACCCAACTCGCGAACCTCCTGGGCGCCTTGTTCAGTCCCCAGTACGACATGGCAACGGGCACGGTCACGATTCCGCGGGCCAGTGAGCTGCGCAACAGCGAAATCATCTGTGCCTACGTCAATTCGAAATTGCCCACGGTGGCGATTCAGAAGAAGACCCTGGGCGCCCCCGGAGGCGGCGGGCCTTTCAATTTCACGGCCGACAACCTCGACGCCCAGCCCGCCCCGATCACGACCTCGGCCGCCAACACGGCGACGCCCGCGGCACCGCCGGCCGTCTTCGTCACGAAGCTGGGCGATCCCGTGACGCTGACCGAAGACCCGGCGCCGGGCTATGTGCTGACGGGCGTGACCTGCACGGACACCGATACCGCCAACAGCAGCAATCCCGCGAACCGGCCGATCAATTTCGCACGGGGGCAACCGATCGTCATTCCGGCCCCGTCGGCGAGTCCGCCCGCGACCGAGGTGTCGTTGCGTCCCGGCGCGAAATTCCTCTGCGTCTTCACCAACACGGCCGGCGCCGAACTCAGCATCGTCAAGAGCCTGGAGGAGACGTCGGTCAAGCCGGGCCAGACGGTGGAATACACGATCACCGTGAAGAGCCTGGGGATCACCCCCGTCACGGGCGCCCTGGTCAAGGACAAGCCCGGCGCCGGCCTGACCTGCGCCGGCACCGGCCGCGTGACCATCACGGGCGATGGCGTGCCGCCCGGTACGTTCACGGTCGCGCAACTCACGGGCGCCGGCATCCCGCTGGGCACGCTCGCCAAGGACCAGAGCGCGGTCCTCAAGTTCAGCTGCACGGTCAACCCATGACATGAGCGCGTGCCGTTCGAGCGCCGAAGGGCTGGGCGCTCGAGTGGCGCCGGGCCGGCGCGGACTTCAGCCGATGACTTCCGGCCACTCCGTGTGGAAGAACTGCCCCTCGGGCTTGTCCACGCGCTCGTAGGTGTGGGCGCCGAAGAAGTCGCGCTGCGCCTGCAGCAGGTTGGCGCTGAGGCGCTCGGTGCGGTAGCTGTCGTAGTAGGCCAGCGAGGCGCTGAAGGCCGGCACCGGGATGCCGTTGCTCACGGCCAGCGCCACCACCTCGCGCCAGTTCTGCTGGGTGCGGTTCAGCAGGTCCTTGAAGAAGGGATCGAGCATCAGGTTGGCCAGCGCCGGATCGGTGCGGAAGGCGTCGGTGATGCGGTTGAGGAAGCGCGCGCGGATGATGCAGCCGCCGCGCCAGATCGCCGCGATGCGGCCGAGGTCGAGGCCCCAGCCCTTCTTGTCGCCCATGGTCTTGATGAGGTCGAAGCCCTGGGTGTAGCTGATGACCTTGGAGGCATAGAGCGCGTCGTGCACCTTGGCCACCAGCGCCTTCTTCTCGAGCGAGAGTTCGACCTTCGGGCCCTGCAGCAGCTTGCTCGCGCCCACGCGCGCCTTCTTCTGCGACGACAGCACGCGCGCCTCGACGGCGGCGTTGATGGTGCTGATGACCACCGCGTTCTCGGCCGCGTTGATCAAGGTCCACTGGCCCGTGCCCTTCTGGCCGGCCTTGTCGAGGATCACGTCGACGATCGGCTTGCCCGTTTCCGGGTCCTTCTGCTCGAGCGCCTTGGCGGTGATCTGGATCAGGTAGCTCTGCAGCTCGCCGTCGTTCCACTCGTTGAAGATCGCGGCCATCTCGTCGGTCGTGAAGCCGGCGGCCTTGAACAGGCTGTAGGCCTCGCAGATCAGCTGCATGTCGCCGTACTCGATGCCGTTGTGCACCATCTTCACGTAGTGGCCGGCGCCGCCCGGGCCGATGTGGATCACGCAGGGCTCGCCGTCGACCTTGGCCGCGATGCTCTCGAAGATCGGCTTCATCACCTCCCAGGTGGAGGCCGGACCGCCCGGCATGATCGACGGGCCTTTGCGCGCGCCTTCCTCGCCGCCCGAGACGCCCGCGCCGATGAAGCGCAGGCCCTTGCTCGAGAGGTAGGCGTCGCGGCGCTCGGTGTCGGTGTAGAGGCTGTTGCCGCCGTCGATGACGATGTCGTCCTTGTCGAGCAGCGGGATGAGCTGCTCGATCACCTGGTCGACCGGCGCGCCGGCCTTGACCATGATCTGGATCTTGCGCGGCCTGGCGAGGCTCTGCACGAATTCCTCGAGCGTCTTCGCACCCACCAGCTTCTTGCCGGGATTGGCGGCGATGAAGGCCTCGGTGGTGGCTTCGGTGCGGTTGTAGACGCTGACCTGGAAGCCGCGGCTTTCCACGTTCAGCACGAGGTTCTGGCCCATCACGGCCAGGCCGATCAGTCCGAAGTCGCTTTTGTTGGTGGTCATGGCCTGGGTGTTTCCTTCCTGGTGCGCACGCCGGCGGCGGCCGGTGCGCGGGGTTGATGCAGCAGGCCATTGTGCCGACCGCCCGCCGGCCGCGCCGTCAGCCGCCGCCTATAACCGGACCGCCTTCCCGGGCGAGCCCGCTTGGCAAGCCCCGCCGGCTTCGGTATGTTGCAGCCGACCCATCCACGGGGAGAACCCTCCATGCCCACCCAGCCCCACGCCGAAGCCCATCGCCCGCCGGCCGCGATCGAGCGCTGGTCCACCGACGCGGTGCCGCCCGCGCAGCGGCTCGACTACTGGGTCGGCGCGGTCTGCGAGGGCTTCCTCGAGATGGAGGTGACCAGCCCGCAGGCGCGGCATTTCGACGCCACGCTCGAATCGGCGCCGCTGGGCACGCCGGCGCTCGGCATCGGCGTCAACCGCGTGCGCGGCAGCGCGCAGGACGTCTACCGCACGCGCCGCGCGATCGAGCGCAGCCGCAGCAACTTCTACTACCTGCTGTGCAAGACCGACACCGCCTGGAGCGTCGAGCAGGAAGGGCGCAGCGCGCGCATGTTGCCGGGCGACGCGGTGCTGGTCGATTCGCGGCGCAGCTACGCCTTCCACTTCGTGCAGTCGGCCGACACCGTCTCGCTCGAGCTGCCCACGGCCTGGGTCGAGTCCTGGCTGCCCGACGCGCCGGGCCAACTGGCCTGCCGCATCGATGGCAGCGCGGGCTGGGGCAGCGTGCTGAGCCG
>NZ_JBZAYE010000231.1:0-10368 GCF_058244205.1 Variovorax sp. 20P10.2.4 | reverse complement strand
AGCAGCGCGGTCACGACCTCGTGGACCACGCCGCCGAGCTCGCCGGTGTGCAGCGGAAAGATCACCGCCACCGAGCCGTTGCCGGCATCGAGCTCCTGCCACTTGCGCGCGGCCAGCACCTCGCCGGTGACCGGGTGGAGCCAGGCCGAGCTGATGCCGTTGGGATGCGGGTCGTCGGGCAGCTTGAAGCGAACGCGCACGGGCCGGTCGGCCTTGCCGGGCACCGCCACGTAGCCGATCGGCTGGCCCGGATGGACCTGCTGCGCGCGCGCCACGAGCTCGTCCAGCGGCAGGCGCGGGCCCTGGGCCGTGCCCTTGGCGATCGTCGGCGCCTTGACCGGCTTCTGCCCCATGGCGGCGGAGATGAAATCGCCCAGCGGCCGCCAGGCCATGTAGGCGCCGGTGGCGACCGACACCGCGATCAGCAGGCCGAGCACCGCGCCGCCCGTGCGGTGCAGGTCGAACAGCCCGCGCAGCAGGCCGCGGTTGAGCACGATGCGCAGCGAGGGCGGCCAGCGCGTCGGCCACCACAGCACCAGGCCCGTCACCAGCAGCACCAGGTAGGACAGCGCGACGAAGGCCAGGATGCCCTTGCCGGTGCTGTCGAGCAGAAGGCTGTTGTGGATCTTGTAGATCAGGTTGTAGGCACCTTCCTGGGTGCCGCGCCGGCCCTGTTCGGCGCCGGTGAAGGGGTCGAGGTAGACCGTGCCGTCCCAGCTGCCGCGCACCAGCACCCAGTAGCTGTCGCCGGGCTGGCGCGGCGGGCGCAGGGTCAGGTTGGTGTCGGGGCCGAACTCGGCCAGCAGGTGCTGGCGCAGCGGTTCCAGCGGCAGCCGCGCCGCGGTGGCGTCGCCGGCCGTGCGCGCGACGAAGAGTTCAGGGTGGGCCTGGCGGTCGAGGGGCTGGCCTACGACCAGTGCCGCGCCGAGCAGGGCGGTGACGGCGAGGATCGGGCCGAGCGTGAGGCCGACCCAGCGATGGATCTTGAGCCAGAGACGTCGCAGGGAAGCGCGCAGCATGGACAACGGGGACGCCGAGGCGTCCCGCACGGAAGTGTTGCTGGCTGGCGCACGGCCGGCATGCGGCGTGCGTTGGCTAGGAAATTGGAAGGAAACCGGAAAGGGCGATCGAAACGAATCGGCCGCCCTCGGACGGCTTCAGCGAACGAACCGACCGCTTAAAAAGGAGAAAAGCGGTTGGTGCATCGATGCACAGGGCGTCAGATTCTACCGGCGAGTTCGGCCGCCTTGCCCACGTAGCTGGCCGGTGTCATGGCCAGCAGGCGGGCTTTTTCCTCTTCGGGAATCGCGAGCGAACGGATCAGGCCATGCAGCGCCTCGGCCGTCACGGTCTGGCCGCGCGTCACTTCCTTGAGCTGCTCGTAGGCGCCCTGCACGCCGAAGCGGCGCATCACGGTCTGGATCGGCTCGGCCAGCACTTCCCACGAGGCGTCGAGGTCGGCCGCGAGCGCGTCGCGGTTGAGCTCGAGCTTGCCCAGGCCGGTGGCCAGGCTCGCATAGGCCAGGGTCGCGTAGCCGAAGGCCACGCCGATGTTGCGCAGCACCGTGCTGTCGGTCAGGTCGCGCTGCCAGCGGCTGATCGGCAGCTTCTCGCTCAGGTGGCGCAGCAGCGCATTGGCCAGGCCCAGGTTGCCCTCGGCGTTCTCGAAGTCGATCGGGTTGACCTTGTGCGGCATGGTCGAGGAGCCGATCTCGCCCTTCTTGAGCCGCTGTTTGAAGTAGCCCAGGCTCACGTAGCCCCAGACGTCGCGCGAGAAGTCGACCAGGATGGTGTTGGCGCGCGCCACGGCATCGAACAGCTCGGCCATGTAGTCGTGGGGCTCGATCTGGATGCTGTAGGGCTGGAAGCTCAGGCCCAGGCCCAGCGGCGCCGGGGTCTCGACGACCTTGCGGCTGAAGGCCTCCCAGTCGAAGTCGGGCCAGGCTGCGAGGTGGGCGTTGTAGTTGCCGACCGCGCCGTTCATCTTGCCCAGCAGCTGCACCGAGGCGATCTGCGCACGCGCCTTCGACAGCCGCACCGTCACGTTGGCGATCTCCTTGCCGACCGTGGTCGGGCTGGCGGTCTGGCCGTGGGTGCGCGAGAGCATCGACACGTCGGCGAACTGGTGCGCCATCTCGCGCAGCTTGGCGATCAGGCCGTCGATCGCGGGCAGCAGCACGGTGTCGCGCGAAGCCTGGATCTGCAGCGCATGGCTGGTGTTGTTGATGTCCTCGCTGGTGCAGGCGAAGTGCACGAACTCGGCCGCGGCCAGCAGCTCGGGGCGGGCCTCGAACTTGGACTTGATCCAGTATTCGACCGCCTTCACGTCGTGGTTGGTGGTCTTCTCGATCTCCTTGATGGCCAGCGCGTCGGCCTCGGAGAAGTGCGAGACCAGGCCCATCAGGTACTTGCGGGCGCCGCCGGTCAGCGGCTTGAATTCGGCGAAGCCGCAGTCCGACAGCGCGATGAACCACGCCACTTCGACCTGCACGCGCCGGTGCATGTAGCCCTGCTCGCTCATCAGGGGGCGCAGGGCCGCGAGTTTGGCCGCGTAACGGCCGTCCAGGGGGGAAAGGGCGGAGACGGTGGAGAAGCTCATGCCCGAATTTTAGGCGGGCCGCCCGGGGACGAACCCGGTACACCGAAAGCCGGGCTTTGGCGTTCCCCTAAAATGATTATGAACAAACGTTATCAATGTCGAGGGAGAGAGCCTTCATGAAACTGATCGGATCCGCCGCCAGTCCCTATGTGCGCAAGGTGCGCGTGGTGCTGGCCGAGAAGCGGCTCGACTACCAGTTCGTGATCGAGGACGTCTGGTCGCCCGACACGACCATCGCCAATTCGAACCCCCTGGGCAAGGTGCCGTGCCTGATCATGGAAGGCGGCGAGGCGATGTTCGACTCGCGCGTGATCGTCGAATACATCGACACCCTGTCGCCGGTCGGCAAGCTGATTCCCCAGCAGAGCCGCGAGCGCGCCGAGGTCAAGACCTGGGAGGCGCTGGCCGACGGCGTGATGGACGCCGGCGTGCTGTGGCGGCTGGAGCGCACCTGGTCCGGCCGTGCCGACGGCGAGCGCAGCGAGGCCTGGATCGACCGCCAGCGCGCCAAGGTCGAGGCCGGCGTGGCCGCCATGGCCAAGGGCCTGGGCGACAAGCCGTTCTGCAGCGGCATCCACCTGAGCCTGTCGGACATCGCGGTGGGCTGCACCCTGGGCTGGCTGAACCTGCGCTTCCCCGAGATCGAGTGGCGCGCCGAGCACGCGAACCTCGCGAAGCTCTACAACAAGCTGATGCAGCGCCCGAGCTTCATCGACACCCAGCCTTGAGCCGCTGAACGGCTTTCGCCCATGAAAAAAGCGCCTTCCGGCGCTTTTTTGCCGTGGGCCCGGCCTCAGGGTTTGCGCAGCGTGTACTGCACCACGTCGATGCTGCGTTCGGCGAAGGCGGCCTCGCAGTAGGCCAGGTAGAACTCCCAGATCCGCATGAAGCGCTCGTCGAAACCGAGCTGCAGCACCTGGGCGCGCTGCGCCAGGAAGCGCTCGCGCCAGCGCCGCAGGGTCTCGGCGTAGTCGGCGCCGAAGGCGAATTCGTCGACCACCTCGAGGCCCGCAGCCTCGGCGGCGCGCCGGAACTCGCGCGGGCAGGGCAGGCAGCCGCCCGGGAAGATGTACTGCTGGATGAAGTCGGTGGCGTCCACGTAGCGCTCGAACAGCCCGTCGTCGATCACGATGCTCTGGATGCAGGCGCGCCCGCCCGGCTTGAGCAGCCGGCTCACGCTCGCGAAGTAGGTCGGCCAGTATTCGCGGCCCACGGCCTCGACCATCTCGATCGAGCAGATCGCATCGAAGGGCGCGTCGTTGGTGCTGCGGCCGATGTCGCGGTAGTCCTGCAGCCGCAGGTCGACCGGCAGGCCCTCGGTGCGCTGGCGCGCGTGGGCGAGCTGCTCGTGCGAGAGCGTCACGCCGGTGACGGCGGCGCCGAATTCGGTCGCGGCCTTCTCGGCCAGCGCGCCCCAGCCGCAGCCGATCTCGAGCACCCGGTCGCCGGGCTGCACGCCCGCCATGGCGAGCGCGCGCCGCACCTTGGCGTGCTGCGCCTCGGGCATCGGCCGCGTCAGGTCGCCCTCGAACCAGGCCGACGAGTAGTTCATCGTCTCGTCGAGCCAGAGTTCGTAGAAGGCATTGCCCAGGTCGTAGTGCGCCTGGATGTTGCGCGCGCTGCCGGTCCTGCTGTTGCGGTTCAGCAGCAGGTGGCGCAGGCGGTAGAGCAGGCGGCCGGTCCAGCTGCCGTAGAACACGTTCTCGATCGCGCGCCGGTTCGCCACGAACACGCGCAGCAGCTCGACCAGGTTCGGCGTGGTCCAGTCGCCCGCGATGTAGCTCTCGGCGAAACCGATGTCGCCCGACTTCAGCGCGGCGCTGCAGACGGTCCAGTTGCGCAGCGTGAGCGAGGCGGTCGGGCCCTCGCCCGGCGCGGCGCCGAAGTGGCGCACCGAATCGTCGGGCAGCCGCACGGTCAGCGAGCCGTGCGCCAGGCGTTGCAGCAGGCGCAGCACGCTGCGGGCCGCGCGCGGCGCGTCCTGCGGCAGGTGGAAGCCCGAGGCGGGCGAGTCGGCAGTGGTCGTCGTCGGGGTCATGGATTCGCCTGCGGCTGGCGCGGCTCGCCGCGCGACACGGAATGAAGCGGCGGGGCCGGCTTGTGGACGAAAGGCACGCGCTTGAGCCACAGCCGCGCGGCCTGCCAGTGGATGCGGGCGATCAGGCCCAGCGTCATGGCGGGGTAGCGCCAGAGCGCGCGCCGCAGGCTGGCCGCGTCGAGCGCCTGGAGTTCGCCGCCGACGCTGGTCTGCAGCAGCGGGCCGTCGGCATCGTCGTGGTCGATGCGCACCAGGGTGCGCGTGCGTTCGTCGTCGGTGAAGAAGCGGAAGCGGTAGCTGCCGTCGATGCGGCAGAACGGCGAGACGTGGAAGGCCTTGGTCGCGCGCAGCTCGGGGCCGAAGGCCGGCCGGTCGAGCAGGTAGCAGTGGCGCTCGCCGAAGGTGTTGTTGACCTCGACCACGATCGCGCGCAGCGCGCCCGCGCGGTCGTGGCAGTACCAGAAGCTGACCGGCTTGAAGGTGTAGCCGAACACGCGCGGATAGCAGTGCAGCCAGGCCTCGCCGTCGGCGTCGTCGATGCCGTGCGACGCCAGCAGTTCGTCGAGCCAGGCCAGCGCGCCGCCGGCATCGGGCGCGCGGCCGTCGCCATGGTCGACATCGTGGAAGGACAGCGCGCCGCGGCGGTTGAACGCGAGCGCCGGGCTGCCGTCGCGGCGCAGGGCGCGCATCGGCAGCAGCAGGAAGAAGGTGGGGTAGGCGAAGGCGTTGCGGGCCGGGCGCAGCCGTGCATGCCGGACCTCGCCGAAGCCGATCAGCGGCAACGGCCCCGCCGTGGTCATGAGGCGGCTTTCCCGGTCGCCAGCTGCGCCTGCAGGCCGCGGGCCGCGGCCAGGCCGGCCTTCAGGCCGTCCTCGTGGAAGCCGTAGCCCATCCAGGCGCCCGCGAACCAGGTGCGGCGCTGTCCCTGCAGCGCGGGCACCCGCGACTGGGCATCGATCGCTTCGAGATCGAGCACCGGGTGGGCGTAGTCGTATTCGGCCATGACCTCACTACGCGCGATCTCGCGAACCGGATTCAGCGAAACGATCACCGGTTGCGACCAGGGCAGCGGCTGCAGCTTGTTGAGCAGGTAGTGCAGGCAGACGCCGCCCGATTCCCGCGCGCCGTCCGCGCGCTGGTAGTTCCAGGCGGCCCAGGCGGAGGGCCGCTCGGGCAGCACAGAGGCGTCGGTGTGCAGCACCGCGTGGTTCGGTTGGTAGCGGATCACGCCGAGCACCGCGGCCTCGGCGGGGCTGGGCTCGGCCAGCAGCGCCAGGGCCTGGTCGGAATGGGTGGCGAGCACCAGGTGGTCGAAGGCCTCGGTGCCGGCATCGGTGGCGATGCGCACGCCGTCGGCGTCGCGCTCGATGCGCCGCACCGGCGTGTTCAGCCGCGCATCGGACAGGCCCGCGACGATCTTCTCGACGTAGCGTTGCGAGCCGCCGCGCACCGTGCGCCACTGCGGCCGGTTGGCGATCTGGATCAGGCCGTGGTTGTGGCAGAAGCGAATCATGGTCGCGACCGGAAAGGCCAGCATTTGCGCGGTCGGGCAGCTCCAGATGCAGGCCATCATCGGCAGGAAATACCAGTCGCGGAAGGCCGGGCCGAAGCGGTGGGCATCGAGGAAATCGCCGAGCGGCTGCGCCAGTTCGCCCTCGGTGCCGGCGAGCGCGATGCGCGTGGTCAGCCGGTTGAAGCGCATCAGATCGGCCAGCATGCCCAGGAAGCGCGGGTCGACGAGGTTGCGGCGCTGCGCGAACACGGTCGCGAGGCTGCTGCCGCTCCATTCCAGGCGCCCGCCGCCGGGCCGCGTCGCCTGGACCGAGAACGACATGTCCGAGTCGGCGGTCGCTACGCCCAGGTCGGCGAACAGGCGGATCAGCTCGGGGTAGGTGCGATCGTTGTAGACCAGGAAACCCGTGTCGACGCCGTGCGCGCCGCGTTCGCCCGAACCGGGCGAAACCGGCAGCGAGACCGTAGCCGTGTGGGCGTGGCCACCGAAGTAGTCACTGGCTTCGAAGAGGGTGATGCGGGCCGAATCGCGCAGCGCGTGGGCTGCGGCCAGTCCCGAGATGCCGGCGCCGACGATGGCGACCCGGGTCGGCGGCCTCATGGCACCGCCCCGGGTTGGCTGGAAGACAAAAATGCTGCGAGGCGCCCCGACGCGAAGGAGGGAGGGAGGGAGGAGGAGAAGAATCGCCTCGGGATTTCGACCAGACGGCAAGCGCCCGGAAGACCTCGCAACATGAAAACCGTGGGGCATTCACTGCCCACGCGAGTTATGAGCGAGGACTTTGCCGCACGGTTCCCACCGCAGTGGTAAGCATTTGTGACGATCCGTTCACAATCTGATTGACGCATCGGTAAATAATATTACCGATACGTCTTCGTGTGAACTGATCAGTTTTGAATTCGATCGCCGGTGCGAACCTGCCGGCATCAGCCCGGATTGGCCGCCAACTGCTTCTCGATGATCGAGATGAAGGCGTTCTCGTCGGGCGCCGTCATGCTCGACCAGGCCTGCACCACCTTGCCGTCGCGGCCGATCAGGTACTTGTAGAAGTTCCATTTCGGCGTCGTGCCCGAGGCCTGGGCCAACTGCTTGAACAGCGGGTTGGCGTCCGAGCCGCGCACCGAGGACTTGCCGAACATCGGGAATTTCACGCCGAAAGTGCTTTCGCAGAAGTCGGCGATCTCCTTGTTCGAAGCCGATTCCTGAGCGAAATCGTTCGACGGGAAGCCCAGCACCACCAAGCCGCGCGCGCGGTACTTGCTGTCGAGCGCCTCCAGTCCCTTGTACTGCGGCGTGAAGCCGCAGAAGCTGGCGGTGTTGACCACCAGCACCACCTTGCCCGAGTACTGGCACAGGGACTGTGGTTTTTCGTCCTGCAGCCGCGGGAAGGTGTGCTGCAGTATGGCGGGACAGCCTGCCGCCGCCTGGGGCGCGGCAGCCGGTGCGGGTGGCGCGGGTTGCTGGGCGAAGGCCGGTGCCGTTGCGGTCAACAGGCCGGCAATCAGGGCCATTGCCGACGTACGGAGCATCGGGACCGACAATGGGGTGGGGGTTCGCATGGCGGGCTCCTGGTTCACAAAAAGGGGGGCGCATCCGTGCCGCGACGGCGCACGTATTCGCATCATCGCGCGCCTGTCATGGATGCGCCAAACGTGCCGTTTAAAATCGGCGGCCTTAGAAAGATATAGATGCTCTATCCGGAACTCTTCAGACAGCTCGAATCCGTCCGCTGGGACATGGACAAGGACATCCCGTGGCAGTCGTTCGACGCTTCGCTGCTGTCCGAAGAGCAGGCGCAAACCATCAAGATGAACGCCATCACGGAGTGGGCGGCGCTGCCGGCCACCGAGATGTTCCTGCGCGACAACCGCCACGATAGCGATTTTTCCGCTTTCATGTCGATCTGGTTCTTCGAGGAGCAGAAGCACTCGCTGGTGCTCATGGAGTACCTGAAGCGCTTCAGCCCCCAGCACGCCCCCACCGAGGCCGAGCTGCACGAGGTGCGCTTCGACTTCGACCCGGCGCCCCCGCTCGAAACCCTGATGCTGCACTTCTGCGGCGAGATCCGCCTCAACCACTGGTACCGCCGTGCCGCCCAGTGGCACACCGAGCCGGTCATCAAGCACATCTACACCACGCTGAGCCAGGACGAGGCCCGCCACGGCGGCGCCTACCTGCGCTACATGAAGCGCGCGCTCGAGAAGTTCGGCGACGAGGCCCGTTCGGCCTTCACCAAGGTCGGCGTGCTGATGGCGAGCGCCCGGCGCACCGCCCAGGCGCTGCACCCGACCAACCTGCACGTGAACAAGGCGCTGTTCCCGAACGACACGATCCAGAGCCGCATGCCCGATCCGGACTGGCTCGAGCACTGGCTCGACAAGCAGATCAAGTTCGACGCGGTCTGGGAAACCAAGGTCGGTGAGCGCATCCTGCACAACCTGAGCCTGTTGATGAACCGCAGCTTCAAGACGGTCCAGGAACTGAATCGCTACCGCAAGGAACTGGCGGCCAGCCTCGGCCCCAAGCCTGAGTACCAGGGCGCGTAAGCAAGCAGAGACAGCAGAAAATCGCCCCGCACGCCGGGGCGATTTTTTTTGGGGGCCCCGCGTCACAAACCGGCACCGCCAGCCGTCTTGCCTTCATGGACGCCGCCACCCTCGCCTTCGACCGCCACCGCCCGCGCCTGCAGGGCATCGCCTACCGCATGCTCGGCTCCGTGGCCGAGGCCGAGGAGGTCGTGCAGGACGCCTGGCTGCGCTGGCACGAAACCGCCACCGAGGCGCTCGACAGCACCGAGGCCTGGCTGGTCACGGTCGTGACCCGGCTGTCGATCGACCGGCTGCGCGCGGCCAAGGTGCAGCGCGAGCACTACAGCGGCCACTGGATGCCCGAGCCGATGCTGACCGAGTCGCCGGCCACGCCCGAGGAAGTGCTGGCGCGCGCCGACGACGTCTCGGTGGCCTTCCTGACCGTGCTCGAGCGGCTGGCGCCCGAGGCGCGCGCGGCCTTCCTGCTGCGCGAGGTGTTCGACACCGACTACGACGAGATCGCGCGCATGCTCGGCAAGAGCGAGGCCGCCTGCCGCCAGCTCGTGCACCGCGCCAAGACCCAGGTGCAGGAAGGGCGGCCGCGCTATCGCGTGTCGCGCGAGACCCAGATGCGGCTGCTGCGCAGCTTCGCCGAGGCCTCGGCCAAGGGCAGCGTCCGCGAGCTCGAGGCCTTCTTCACCGAGGAGGCCGAGCTGGTCGGCGACGGCGGCGGCAAGGTCCAGACCTTCACGCACGGGCTGGTCGGCGCGCGCCGCATCGCGCAGCTCTACTTCGCCGTGCAGCGGCGCCACGCGGGCGGCGAGCCGGAACGCAGCGTGCGCACCGAGCTGGTCGACCTCAACGGCGAGCCGGGCCTGCTGCGCTTCATCGGCGGCGTGCTCGAGTCGGCCCAGACCTTCGAGTTCGACGGCGACCGCATCGCGCGCGTGCGCGCGCAGCGCAATCCCGACAAGCTCGCGCGCATCGCCGCGGCCTTCGCGCGCTGATTTTTTTCCGACTTCGTGTCACAGGCCGGCGGGCTGGCGCGTCTTCAGTGTGTATCTCGATTTCATCGTCAACCACTGGAGAACATCGCCATGAACACCGCCCCCCGCCTCAACTGGTTCAAGACCGTGCCCAAGGCCTTCGAGGCCCTGCTGTCGGTCAACACCGCCATCGCCGACACCACGCTCGAGAAGAAGCTGGTCGACCTCGTGTTCGCCCGCGTCTCGCAGATCAACGGCTGCGCCTACTGCCTCGACATGCACGTGCGCGACCTGCGCAAGGAGGGCGAAGGCTGGCAGCGCATCAACAGCCTCGCGACCTGGCGCGAGATGAGCTTCTACGACGCGCGCGAGCGCGCCGCGCTGGCCTGGGCCGAGTCGCTCACGCGCATGGCCGACCGCCACGATGCGCGCGATGCCGAATACGAGGCGCTGAAGGCCGCCTTCAGCGACCTCGAGATCGCCGAGCTCACGGTCGCGGTGGCGCAGATCAATTCGTGGAACCGCATGAACGTCGCGATGCACGTGCCCGCGCCGGTCAAGCCGCTCGAGTGAGCGCAGCGGCCGGACGCTCCTAGCGCCGCTCGACCACCATCGGCGAGATGCGCAGGCTCTCGCGCACCTGCGACACCGCCTCGCCCGCTTCGCCGCGCGAGGCGAAGGGTCCGGCCTGCAGCCGGTGCGTG
>NZ_JBZAYE010000230.1:0-10412 GCF_058244205.1 Variovorax sp. 20P10.2.4 | reverse complement strand
GGGCTCGGACTCGACACGCCCGAGCAGATCCGCCACTGCCTCGAGAGCGAGGACGCCGCGCGCGCCATCGATGGGCTCGCGCGCCATGCGCGCGCCGGCGGCCAGGTCGCGGCCTCGTGCTCGGCGGTGTTCCTGCTCAATGCGGCGGGCCTGCTTCAGGGCCGCCGCGCGACCACCTCGTGGTGGTATGCCGCATTGCTCAAGCGCATGGCGCCCGATTGCACGGTCGACGTCGACCGCATGGTCTGCGCCGACGGTCCGGTGGTCACGGCCGGCGCGGCCTTCGCGCAGACCGACCTGATGCTGCACCTGCTGCGCGAACGTTGCGGCAGCGTGCTCACCGATCTGGTGTCGCGGCTGCTGCTGATCGACGGGCGTCAGGCGCAGGCGCCGTTCATCGTTCCCGAGTTGCTGGCCAACGGCAACGACCTGGTGGCACGGCTCGCGGCGCGCGTGGACGCGGCGCTGCCGGCACCGCCCTCGGTGAGCGAGCTGGCGCGCGAGTTCTGCATGTCGGAGCGCACGCTCGCGCGCCACGTGATGAAAGCCACCGGCAAGAGCACGCAGGCGCTGCTGCAGGGCGTGCGGCTGCGGCGCGCGCGGGCGCTGCTCGAGTCCAGCCGCATGACGGTCGACCAGGTGGCCGGCGCCGTCGGGTATCAGGACGCCACCGCGCTGCGGCGCCTGATGAAGAAGGTGGCGGGCGCGAACCCCAGCCGCTATCGCAACTGAGGCGCACCGGCCCGCGCGGCGCTTCTTACTTCTTGCGCGCCGCGATCGCCTTCTCGGCGCGCGCCACGAGGTCGGCGCCCACCGTCGGCTTCCACTTCTCGTACACCGGGCGCGTGGCCTTCACGAAGGCGTCGCGTTCCGCGGGCGTGAGGCTGGTGACGGTCACGCCCATGGCCGCGATGTCCTTGAGCACGGGCTTGTCGGCTTCCACCAGGCCCTTGCGTGCGATGACGATTTCTTCCTTGCCGGCGTCGAGCGCGGCTTGGCGCACGATGGCCTGGTCGGCCGGCGTCCACGAGGCCCAGATCTCCTTGTTGACCACGAACACCAGAGGGTCGGCGACGTAGCCCCAGGTGGTCACGAACTTCTGGCCCACGGTGTGCATCTTGAGCACGGTGAACAGGAACAGCGGGTTCTCCTGGCCGTCGACGGCGCCGCTGGCGAGCGCGGGCTGTGCATCGGCCCAGCTCATCTGCGTGGGGTTGGCGCCCAGCGCGGTCAGCATGTCGGAGTAGATCGGCGAACCGACCACGCGGATCTTCATGCCCTTGACGTCGGCCGGCGTCTTGATCGGCCGCTTCGAATTGGTGATCTCGCGGAAGCCGTTCTCGCCCCAGGCCAGCGGCACCACGCCGGCCTTGTCGAGGGTCTTGAAGATCTCCTGGCCGACCTCGCCCTGCGTGAGGGCGTCGATGGCCGCGTAGTCGGGCATCAGGAAGGGCATCGAGAACAGGTTGAGCTGCTTGACCTGCGGCGACCAGTTGATGGTCGAGCCCACGGCCATGTCGATCACGCCCTGGCGCAGCGCGCTGAACTCGCGCGTCTGGTCGCCCTGGATCAGCGACACGCCCGGGTACAGCTTGATGTTGATGCGGCCCTGGGTGCGCTCCTTCACGAGGTCGGCCCAGATCTTCCCGGCCTGGCCCCAGGGCGTGGGCGGGCCCAGCACCAGCGACATCTTGTACTCGGCCTTGTAGGTGGCCTGCGCCATGGCGCCCGACGAGAACATGCCCAGGGCGGTCGCGACGGCGGCGAGGCCGAGCAGGGTGCGGCGGAATTTCATCTGATCTATCTCCTCGTTGAAAAAAGTCGGGCGGCCGCGGGCACGTTCGTCAGTAGCCGAGCTTGCGCGGCAGCCACAGCGCGAGTTCGGGGAAGGCGATCACCAGCACCATCACCACGAACATCGAGAACAGCATCCAGCCGACCCAGCGCACGGTCTCCTCCATGCGCACCTTGGCGATGCGGCACGACACCATCAGGTTGACGGCCAGCGGCGGCGTGAACTGGCCGAGCGCGACCTTGAGCGTGAGGATCACGCCGAACCAGACCGGGTCCCACTTGTAGTACTGAACGATCGGCAGCAAGAGCGGCACGAAGATCAGGAAGATCGAGACACCGTCGAGGAACATGCCGACCGTGATGAGCAGCAGGATCAGCAGCGCGAGTACGCCGTATTCGCCCAGGCCCGAATTGACGATGGCGTGCGTCACCGGATCGATCACGCCGAGCGTCGACAGCGAGTAGGCGAAGATGCCCGCGAGCGAGACCACCAGCAGGATCACCGCCGAGAGCTCGCCCGATTCGCGCAGGATGACGAACAGGTCGCGGACCTTGATGGTGCGGTGGATGCACATGCCGACGAAGAGGCCGTAGAACACGGCGACCACGGCGGCCTCGGTGGGCGTGAACCAGCCCGCGCGCATGCCGCCGAGGATCAGCACCGGCGCCGCCAGGCCCCAGGTGGCTTCGCGGAAGCTCTTCCAGAACGGCGGGCGCGGCAGGGTGGATTCGAGCGCGCCCATCTTGTGCTTGCGCGCCAGCCACACGGCCGGAATCATCAGCGCCAGGCCGGCCAGTACGCCGGGCACCATGCCGGCGGCGAACAACGCGGGCACCGAGGCGCCGGGCACCAGCACCGAGTAGACGATGAAGGCCACCGAGGGCGGGATCAGGATGTCGGTGGCCGCGGCGGCGCCGACCACGCTGGCCGAGTAGGCGGCCGGATAGCCGGCGCGCGACATGGCGGCGATCATCACCGCGCCCACGGCGGCGGCATTGGCCGGGCCCGAGCCCGAGATGCCGCCGAGGAACATCGCGACCGCGATCGCCACCAGCGGCAGCATGCCGGAGCCGCGGCCCACGATGGCGATGGCGAAGTTCACGAGCCGCAGTGCCACGCCCGAGCGGTCGAAGATCGAGCCCACCAGCACGAACATCGGAATGGCGAGCAGCGGGTACTTGCCGAGGCCGGCATAGAAGTTCTGCGGCACCGCGAGCAGGCCGAACCATTGGGCGTCGGTGTTGGCGAGCGCGATGCAGGCCGCGCCGGCCAGGCCGAGCGCGGCGCCGATGGGCACGCCCACCAGCATCATCAGCAGGAAGGCGACGAACAGGAGCGTGGCGATCATTCGGCGGCGTCCTGCTGGTCGTTGTTCTTGTGCTTGCGGCCGCGCCGCACGAACAGCCCGATGGCGCGCAGCGCGATGGCCAGCGACACGATCGGCAGCCAGATCGAATACCACCAGGCCGGCACGCCGATGCCGGGCGAGGTCTCCTCGAAGCGGTAGTCGTCCCAGACCATGCGCACGCTGAGCGCGGCGATCAGGCCGAACAGCGCGGCGATCATCAGCGCGCCGAACTGGGCCAGCCGGCGGCGCCGGGCCATCGAGCCGCTCTCGGCGAAGTACTCGATGCGGATGTGGCGATCGCGCGCGACCGCGGCCGAGCCGGCGACCAGCGCCAGCATGATCATCAGGAACACGGAGAACTCCTCGGTCCAGGCGAAGGAGGAGTCGGTGAAGTAGCGCACCAGGACGTTGGCGAAGGTGATGAGCGCGAGCGCGCCCATGATGAGCACGGTGAGCCAGTCCTCGATGCCCAGGGGCACCTTGGTGGGCTCGTCGGCGGCTTCGATGTCGGGGGGGAGGGGGCTGGCGGCGTCCAGCGTGGGGCCGGACTCAGGAGGAGTGGTCATCGGAGGAAACGGGCAGCTGGGGCAGGCGCCATGTCACCGGGCGGTCGCCGGGACGCGATCCGTACACCTCGACAGGGGAGCTGGCGTCGATTCTGGGGCGTCAATGTCCACTGATATATCGGGGGTTTCCTTAGCTGTGGCCTGGGCTTTGGGGGCGCTGGAAGGGGTAGGTTTTCTGCGTTTTGGCGGCTATGGGCGGTTGCCTGGGGCGTCCGGGGCGTGCACAGGACACCGGGTGCTTCCCTCCGCGAATGTCCCCCGGCCTTCGGCCTCCTCCTTGATTTCGCTGCGGGAAGCACCCGGTGCCCTGTGCATGGTGGGTGCGGGGGTGAGGTGGGTGGTTCGACCGCGGTCGACTTTGGTGTGACTACGCTCAACGTTCGCCTCGGACGGGTTGCCGGCAGTCGGCTCGGCTCCGTCGCAGAATGCGGCCAGAAGCAGACCTTCGCAGCCACGGTGCAAATCGAAGTGTTGGCATCGGACGAGGAGGACCAATTGATCGAAAAAGAGAAGTACCCAGCCGATTGGCTGAAAAAAGTCCCTGCGGTTGTCTTCGGCTCGCTTGCGAGGGGGCAGATACGGGTCTTGTTGCATCCTGGCAATGGACTTGCCGACGGCGGTGCTCCGCGTGATGTGCCTGCGGTCCAACTTCCGGTGGATCTCCGCATGCCAAATACGCTTCTCTGGGTCGAGTTGGATGAGTCGATGAGCATTGCCAGAGTCTGGAGGCGAGACATGTGAATGGCTGCTCTGGAATAGCCCAGTCGCAGCAATGCCTGAGGTCCGACTCCATGTGTGGGGTGTCATCACGGTCGACATCGCCGAGCAGATCGATCAATTTGCGGCTGCTACGGGATTCAAAGTTGAGAAGATCTCATATCGAATCGATCAGTGGTATGTTGGCTAGGCGCGCAAAGTCAGTGCATTTCACTCCCGGCAAGCGTCTGTTTCGGCCGCGAAGCTCCTTGAACCGCAGCTCGGCCAATGGCAGGTCTCCTGTCGTGGCGGCAGTTTGAGCAGCGTAGAACTCCAGGCAAACGATATCGAGTCCGGTAACCGCACCGAGCCCTCCTAACTACATCTAGATGCCACCCCGCCTATGAGCAACAGCGTGAGCGGAATCTTCCATCCGCAGAGCCACAAAGTCCTCCGAGAGGAAGAAGTCGTGGCAGTGTCGCCAGGTGGAGTACTCGACGTTCGGGTCGATGATTTTGAGGCGGTGTTACGGATTTCACATGAGATCGTCGCGGCCTACTGGGCGGATTGCGAAGGAAGCGTGGGTCAGCACCTCGTGCGTGCCGTCGCGTCTCAACAGAATCACGCACTTACGCGACTAAGGCGCTCCGTGGAGGCTCCCGTTCCGGACGACCAGCCATTGAGGAAGCATTTCCAAGAGGTTGCTGCCATCTTGGTGCCTGGGCAGTACGTCTTCGTACTGGAAGACGTGCCAGCCGATTCGTACGTTGTGGAGCACGAAGTGCGGCCGGAGATGGCATTGGACGTAACTCAGTTCTATCCCGGCTTCGGGGCCATGATTGCCTCTCATCCCCGAGCAGCCTTGTCTCGGCCCACGATAGATCGTCACGCACAAGCAATTCAATGTGGAGAGCGACCAGTCGTTGTCACCATATCGCATTGCAAGGCATGGGATGAGTTCATTGTTGATGGTCATCACAAGCTTCATGCCTACCAGCGCGAAAACATTGCCATTCGACGCTTGAACATCATCCGCCGACAGAGTTCCAGGGTGGAGATGGAGGACCTGCTGTCGTTTCTGGCCGAGCGGGACTTGCAAAAGCACCTGCGCGAAAATCGCCCGGTCGACTAGTCGACCGGGCGGTGAGGGCTAGAGCGCAGAGTTTGGTCCATTGCCCAATGCTCACTGCGATCGTCCAGTTTCCTTCTGTGGGGCCTCGCGACCGTGTCGTCCGCCTGGCCGGAATGATTTCTGGAGTGAGATGGCTCTCCGCTGAGGGCGGCCGGAGCCTGCTACGGCAGAATCCGGCCAAAAGGAGTCGGTCGCGCATGCAGTCTGATTTCGGCCGACTGGCTCGTTCGCACAACAAGGAGAAGGCATTGAAGGACCCAGCGGAGCTGTTTCAGCCGATTCTGGACAGCGTGTCGCCGCTGCTTGAATCGGGGTGGAATGAACTGGTCCTCGACTACTACGTCGATGACGAGCAAAGCGACCTGACGGGAAGCTACCTTATCCGCACGGCCACTGGCCTTGACGAAGTGGCAATCGTCGCTCCGCCTGCGCTCGATGGCCTGCTCCGAACGCTACGGGCCAGCCTCGCGGGCCGCTCGCAAGGCCCGTTCTCCCATTGCAAGTTCCGTGTGTCGAGAGGCGACGGTTCTTTCAAGGCCGACTACACCTACGATGCGGTCAATTGGAACGAGTTGCTGACTGCCTCCGGCTGGAACTTCGCCGAAGCTCCGACCAAGCGCGTATCGCAAACGGGTGTTGGAGCGACGTAGGAGCGAGGACGGCAGCTGGCTACAGTCGGCCAGGACCGGTCACTCGCATCTACCTTTCAACGAGGGCCTCGAAGTGGACGCGCGCTTATCACTCCCCTTTTTTCTCTGAGGTTCATGCAAATGTTGGAGTCTCTTGTATCGGGAAGACCTGCCTCGAAGCTCTTCAAGTCTTTGATGGAGGCCGATGGCTCGCTCGACGCGCGGGCGCTCGACATTATCCTCGGGCTTGAGTATCCGAACCTCAGTCCAGGCGCTTTCATCGCCATACGCCGGTGGTCGAATTTGGAAAGTGGATTTGAAGTGTCGGACGAGGACTTAGACGCCCTGATTGCGCACTATCTGAAAGAGGCCGGGTACGTCGACTAGCTCGGCTCTTGGCCCCGATAGCGGCGGCGCAGGTGTGGCAGGATGCGGCCAGAAGCGGTCACTCGGTCATCCACGCAATCAAAAAGGAGCGAACGTGGTCTTCCTCGCGATCACCCTCACTGGCCTGACGGAAGTGTTGCGTCTTGCAGCGGGTTCGGCACGTTTGACCTGATGCCGCGCAATGCCACTACAGAAGAAGGCTACGGCGCGCTAGAAGAGAAAAGCTTGCATACCCGAACAGCTAATTATTCGAAATTGAATTCAAACATCTGGAAAAACATTCTTTCTCATCTCGCTCCAGTAGGCAGAGTTTTTGCAGAGTGGAAAACAACCTCGGGGGAAATTTCCTACATGATTGTCCCTGACGCATCCAAGCTCGGAAATGAAACAGTGACAGACGATGATGACCTGCGATTTGATGAGATAGAGAGCTTGAAGGTCATGCAGACGTTGCGGCCAATGGGGCAGTTAGTTGTCGCGAACGATGTTGATAGCTGTCGTCGAATACTAGTGTCGATACCCTATGTGCATGTGATGGAAATTCATGGCGGTATCGAGATAACTTTGAAAAATTAAAGGGCGGCCTTGTCAGGGCTTTTCGTCATTGCTCAGGAAATTTGACTTGATAAGCTACGCACCACAAGGCGCTGGTGGGGCGTTAGGGAGCTTCGCTGCGAATGTCCGCTACCGCAGATCACGAATGACCGCAATGGGCCCGAAGCGGAATTCGGGCTTGCTCCAGAGCAGCCATTCGTCCCGGTCGTTTGAGTAGCCAAGCCTTCTGAAGTGATTTAGCTCTCGACCTGTCGAACCGGGATTCCTTGCCTCAAAGCTTCGGCTGCCACGGCTCTACTTTCAACCTCATCTTCAATGAGCAGTGCCATCTTCGAAACTTCGTTGAACGGCAGGTAACCACTGCGGTCCAGCGTTTGCTCTTCCACGCGTAGGCCGCGATCCCGCAGCCTCTTAATCAGCCTTCGGGCTTCCCGAGACTCCATTTCCCCGAGGTCGATGCGCCAACGTCCGCGAAGCTGCAGGACGGCCTGCTGGGCAGGCAGTGCAGTGAATTCGGGCACCACGCGGCGTAGTGCCTGGATTTCTTGAAGGGTCGCTCCGGGCTCATCAAACAGCACCGCGAGGGTCGATGTCTGTCGATGGACCTGCAAAAGTACCCAGCCTGGCTCGGTACCGTCCCATAAGTGGCTGTAGTTCGACATCATGCAGGGCTCGAAGGACCGGTTGTGGCCGACTGCGTCGCTACTCGCGCATGCGTACACGCGACGTCCCAACATAGATGGCCAGGGCGACTGCTGCTGCCACGATGGCCCCCATCAACCAGAAGTCGCGACGTTGCTCGATTTTCCCGACATATGCCTGATATGACAGAACGGGTCCAGCAGTACCCTCCAACGTGACGACCTCTCCCAAGTGAATCCCTATCCGCAATCTGGGGCCGGCGGCTTCAACGGCGCCCGCTTGCTCTTGTGTGACGCTGAGAATCGATGCAAAGGGAAGATAGAGAACGGGCCGCAGTCTCAGCATGAGTTCATCGTGGTCAATGTAGTTTGCGACGCCAATGCCCAGATCGGCGTCGAACTTCGTCGTTCCATGGTTGATGCCAGACCTGCTGATTGCTTTCTCTATCGGGCCGACGTACTCCAGCATTGCGTCACGCACCGTGAGGGTCTTCTCGGCGGGAGCCCTCATTTCTGCTCGGTGCATCAACATCAAGCCAGCAATGACCAACAGTCCAATACTGCAATATGCGCGGTACTCCCGGAACCATCGCAAGACCTTCGCATTCGCTGCCAGCTCCATCACTTCCCCAATGTCAGCTTCGATGGTCGGATTTTGCCTTCTGCTCGCAATGTCTGGCTCTGGTCGCGAATACCTACTCGCGCAGGGCCAAAGAATGTTGGCAATCTTTCCAAGGAGGCTGCTCGCATTGTTTGTCGACGATCGGCATGGAGCATAGAGCTGCCACCGAGACCAACCCTTCAAGCCTCTACCAAACCGAATCTTCTCCATCACGAAGGCTTCAGCCATCGCGCCAAGGGACCTGTCCTCACAGAGCGGGCCGCGAACCCGCAGCCCGCAGACCAGCCCCTACCCGCCAGCCTCAAGCGCTCCATGCCGCGCCTTCTCGCTCATCTGAAACAACACCCCCGCTTCGCGTGCAAGTCCAGCCGCAAGCCAGAGCAGGTTGTCCAGTTGTCGAGGCCCATCACCGCTGCACCAATCGATGTCTTTACCGTGGCAGACCCACAGTAGAGCTTCGAGTTGGGAAAGGGTGTTTTCGAGGAGATCCCCCGGGCCTTGGGCGGTTTCTCCGGGAGATACCGGCGTGCGACGCCGGGCTATAGTCTTGGTAGCCATTTTTGTGCGTCCTTTCGAGGGTATTGCACGAACTTGGTTAGACGGTCAGGGTGCTCGCTACATCCTGGCCGTCGCCTTTTGATACCTCGCATCTGCATCGCTGCTTTCGCACCGACAACCTGCCGCGAGGCGAGCAGCCTTCAAACATCTCGGTGGTGTTGGGTGTGTTGCGCCTTTCTTCTCCCCTAGTTGGGGTATCGAGTGAGAGGGGCATTCACTCTAGAGAAGAAGCCGGCAAGCTGCCGTGCCGTTCGGCACGAAGTCGAGGCAACCGCGACTAGATGCAGCTTCCGCGATGCGCTGCGCGCGCGCCTCGCGGGACTGTGTGATGTCGGCTCGCAGCGGCTCAACGATCACGCCGATGGGGTGCCTTGCGCAGCGAAATCAAGGAGGAGGCCGAAGGCCGGGGGACATTCGCGGAGCAAGGTGCCCCGTCGGCGTGATCGCCCCCCGATGCGAGCGAGCAAGAAAAGACTCAGTCCATCCAGGACCGCGCCCGGTCCAGATGCTCGCGGCACTCGCGCACCATGCGCTCCAGCAGTTCCGCGCAAGTCGGGATGTCGTCGATCAGCCCGATGCATTGGCCAGCCGAGACCACGCCGTCCTGCACCGCGCCCGACTCCAGCGCCGCGCGGCCGCGCGCGCCGGCCACCAGCGGGCGGATCTCCTCGAACTCGCAGCCGCCCGGACGGTTCTCCGTGGCCACCACCTCTTCGGAGATCGCGTTGCGGAACACGCGCGCGGTGTTGCGCATGGTGCGGAACATCAGCTTGGTGTCGCGTTCGCTCGCGTCCACCAGCGCCTGCTTGATGTTGTCGTGGATCGGCGCTTCCCTGGTCACGCAGAAGCGCGTGCCCATGTTCACGCCCTCGGCGCCGAGCGCCAGCGCGGCCGCCATGCCGCGGCCGTCGGCGATGCCGCCCGAGGCGATGATCGGAATGCGCAGCTTGCGCGCCGCGATCGGCAGCAGGATGAGGCCCGGCACGTCGTCCTCGCCCGGATGGCCCGCGCACTCGAAGCCGTCGACCGACACGGCGTCGACGCCATTGCGCTCGGCCGACAGTGCATGGCGCACCGAGGTGCACTTGTGGACGATCTTCACGTCGTGGCGCTTGAGCGCCTCGATGAAGTCCTTCGGGCTGTTGCCCGCGGTCTCCACGATCTTCACGCCGCTGTCGATGATCGCCTGCACGTACTCGGCATAGGGCGGCGGCTTCACGGCCGGCAGGATGGTGAGGTTCACGCCGAAGGGCTTGTCGGTCAGTGCGCGGGTGCGTTCGACCTCGCGGCGCAGGTCGTCGGGCGTGGGCTGCGTGAGCGCGGTCACGATGCCCAGGCCGCCGGCGTTGGAGACGGCCGCGGCCAGTTCGGCGCGGCCCACCCACTGCATGCCGCCCTGCACGATCGGGTAGCGGATGCCGAGCAGCTCGGTGATGCGGGTCTTCATGCGGGCGCTTCCTCTTACAGCGTCTTCACCAGCTCG
>NZ_JBZAYE010000023.1:0-28481 GCF_058244205.1 Variovorax sp. 20P10.2.4 | reverse complement strand
AGCAGCATGCGCGAGCGCTCGAGCTTGGCGCCGGCCACCACGCGCGGCAGCTGGCGCTGGTGGCCCAGGTACTCGAGCTCGGTCAGGGCCTGGAACGCGGCATCGATGTCGCCCGCATGGAAGGCGATGCGCGAGCGCATCGCGTGGCTCAGGATCATGTGGTCGGGCAGGCCGACGTCGCGTGCCAGCGGCAGGTAGACGTTGAGCAGGTGCTCGGCCTGCAGCAGCTGGTTCGACTCGTAGACCGAACCCGCGTAGAGCACGCCGGCCCAGGCGTTGCCGTGGCTGTGGTTGTACGAGACCGCATGGGTCGCATCGACCGCCATGCGAAAGCGCGCGGTGGCCTGGCGCAGCCGACCTTCCTGCAGGTCGAACAGGCCGGCCAGCGACTCGGTGTACATGCGGTTGAAGGTGCTGCTGCCCTGCTGGCGTCGCGCGGCGTCGAGCAGGCGCTGCGCCTCGTGCTGGTCGCCGCGCACCGCGAGGATGTGCGCCATCGCGTTGAGCAGCACGCTGTCGGCGAAGGGCAGGCCGGTGGGCAGCCGCGCCAGGCTCAGGCGGCCGGCCTCGTAGGCCTCGTCGTGCCGGTCCTGCATCGCCAGCAGCAGCGGGATCAGCGTCTGCGCGCTCGCGCGCACCGCGGGCGTGGGGCTGTCGAGGCAGCCCGAGCTCTCGAGCTGCTGCATCGCCTGCCAGGGGCCGTGCGTGAAGCAGGTGGCCCACAGCGCGATCGGCTGCAGCGCGGGATGCTCGCGCAGCTGGTGCTCGGGGATGGCCGAGAACCAGCGCGCGAGCATGCGCATGCGGCCCTGCTCGAGGAAGCGGCCGGCATAGCTGTCGAGCAGGGTCAGCGCATGCGGATGGTCGCCGCCCTCGATCGCATGGTCGATCGCGGGCACCGGCCGCTGCTGCGATTCGTACCAGCCCGAGGCCGCGAGATGCAGCCGCGCGATCTCGCCGGGCATCTCGCGCGCGAGCTGGGCGCGCAGGAAGTCGGCGAACAGGCTGTGGTAGCGCCAGGCGCCGTCGCCGTCCGCGCCGCCGCTCACCGGCGTCAGGAACAGGTTGGCCGCGGCCAGCCGCTCGAGGATGGCCGCGCTGTCGGCGCGCGGGTTGAGCGCCTGGCACACCGAGGCATCGAGCTGGCGCAGGATGCTGGTGCGCAGCAGGAACTCGCGCACCTCGGCGGGTTGGTGCGCGAGCACGTCCTCGGCCAGGTAGTCGGCCACCGCGCGGTCGGAGCCCGAGAAGCGTTCGACGAAGCCGGTCGCGCTGCCATGGCGCTCGAGCGCCATCGAAGCCAGCCAGATCGCCGCGATCCAGCCCTCGGTCTTGCGGTGCAACTGCGCGAGCAGTTCGTGCGGCAGGGCCTGCGCGGCGGCGTCGCCGGCGTGCGGCCGCAGGCCGAAGAAGGCGCCGGTCTCCTCGAGGCTGAAGCGCAGCCGGTCGGTATCGACCTCCTCGAGCTGGCCGCGCGCGCGCAGCCGGCCCACGCCGAGGTCGGGCAGGCCGCGCGAGCCGATCACCAGCTTGCCGCCGCGCGGCAGGTGCTCGACGATCTCGCGCACCAGCCCGATCACCGCGGGTTCCTGCACCCCCTCGAAGTCGTCGAGGAACAGCACGAAGGGCGCGTCGTGCGCGGCCAGCGCGGCCACCGCGTCGAAGGGCGTGCGCGCGCGCGGCTCCTCCACGCCGAGGCGCAGCACGGCCTCGCCGAGGCCGGCCAGGAAGCGCGAGACGTCGTTGTCGGCGCGGTCGAGCGTGATCCAGGCGGTGGCGATGCCGCGCGCCTCGATGCGCTCGCGGCTCTGCGCCATGGTGGTGGTCTTGCCGAAGCCCGCGGGCGCGCGCACCAGCACCAGCTTGACCGCGCTGGCCGCGATGCGTTCGCAGATCGCGTCGCGCAGCACCTGCGTGGCGGCGAAGGCCGGCGGGCTGAGCTTGGTCTCGAGGATGCGGGCGGAAGGAGCGGACGACATCGCGAACGGCGGAGTGGGGCGCGGGCCGTGCGGTCGCCGCGGGGGAAGCGGATACCGTCGGTTCCGACGATGCCCGCGTCGATTCTGCTTCCTAAACTGGCCGGCGCCAAACCATCCAGCAAGGACCTCCGAAGATGCAACTCGATTCCCGCATTGCCGCCGTCGTCACCGGCGGCGCCTCCGGCCTCGGCGCGGCCACCGCGCGGCGCCTGGCCGGCCATGGCGTGAAGGTCGCGCTGTTCGACCTCAACGCGGCGCAGGGCGAGGCGCTCGCGGCCGAGATCGGCGGCGTGTTCTGCCAGGTCGATGTCACCTCCGAGACGCAGGTCGACGCGGCCTTCGAGCGCGCGCGCGCCGCGCACGGCCAGGAGCGCGTGCTGGTCAACTGCGCGGGCACCGGCAATGCCGTGAAGACCGCGAGCCGCGACAAGGCCACCGGCGAGATCAAGCACTTTCCGCTCGCCAACTTCGACCGCATCATCCAGATCAACCTGGTGGGCACCTTCCGCTGCATCGCCAAGTCGGCCGCCGGCATGCTCGCGCTCGACATGCTCGAGGACGGCGAGCGCGGCGCCATCGTCAACACCGCCTCGGTGGCCGCGCAGGACGGCCAGATGGGGCAGGCCGCCTACACCGCCTCGAAGGCCGGCATCGTCGGCATGACCCTGCCGATCGCGCGCGACCTCATGAGCGAGGGCATCCGCGTCAACACCATCCTGCCGGGCATCTTCGACACGCCGCTCTTGCAGGGCGCGCCCGACAACGTGAAGGCCGCGCTGGCGGCCTCGGTGCCGTTTCCGAAGCGGCTGGGCAACCCGGCCGAGTACGCGGCGCTGGCGGAGCTGATGATCACCAACGGCTACTTCAACGGCGAGAGCGTGCGGCTCGACGGGGCGATCCGCATGGCGCCCAGATAAACATGCGATCTACTTGTCGCGAAGAAGAAGGGAGCGAAATCCTAAAAAATGTTTGCAACTGAGTGCGAACTGTTAAAAAGAGATTTTTGCCAATTCCTTGTTGAATAATTGAGATAGTTTTTGGGATTTTCAGGCTGCTCGGCGCGGGCGTGTCTAATAGCACTGCGCAAGCCAATCACGCTTGCGAGAGATTGCCTCGGTCTTCCGTCATCGGAGAGGCAGTCATTCAGTGTGCATTGGCACATCGGGGAAACTAAAAGGGGCTTGAGCCTCTGGCCTTTAAATGATTCGTTATCGATTCGATGAAGACATAAAGAAATCTGTCAAAGATCTGTGTGTCTACAATAATTACTCCGGAGTTGTTGCGGTTGGGATGAATGTGTTCTTCGTTGGGGTGGCAATCGCGATAAGTGAATACAACGTCTGGTTTCTTCCGCTTTCCATTCTTCTCATCGGTTCCCGACAACGAGCCCTGGCAACGATTCTTCATGAGGCGGCCCATGGGACCTTGTGCAGAAACAAGGGGCTGAACAAGCTCCTGGGAACATGGTTCTCGGGTTACTTGGTCTTTCAGTCGTGGAGCGCCTATCGAGCATCGCATGTGCAGGCTCATCACACTAGATTGGGTCAGGCCGATGAAGACCCAGACTATCGCTTCTACGTTGAATCAGGTGTCTACGACACGAAGTCGCGCAATGTCTTCATCTACCGGCACATCGTAGGCCCGTTGATTCTTCTCAACTTCCTTTCGAGTGTTTTCTACTTGGTTCGGCATCGATTGCTGGGTGCCAATTCGCGCAGGGAGTTGCCCTATGTGCTTGCCGCCGTATCCGCGATGGCTCTTTTGGGATCGTTGATTGTCGGGCCGAAATTTTTTCTCCTTTATTGGCTGCTTCCTTATCTGACCGTGTTTCAGATAATCACGTGGTTCATCGAGCTGTCCGAACATTTCCCAATGGTGCGGTATGCAAAGAAGGACATAGAGGCGACACGAAATCGTTTCAGCCACGCACTGGAGCATTTCCTGACGGGCATGCATGGCGAGAACTTTCACTTGGTGCATCACCTTTTTCCTGGTGTACCGTTCTATCGGTTGAGGGCGGCGCATCGAATTCTGCTGAAAGACCCTATGTATGCCCGGCTGAACGCCAATGCGGGCGGCATCTTTCTTTCCAGCAACTTCGCTCCAGCCATCATTCCGACCATCCTGTCGGACTTGTCGTCACGCGATGGCAAGGCGGCTCATGCGTGAGTTTCATAAGGGTGTGCTGTATGCCCTTGGCGCGGCGGCGCTCAATGCGACGATCGGCGTCCTCACCAAGTTTGTGGTGGCGATGGGCTTGCAGACCGACGCAATCGCGGCGCTCAAGACGCTGATCGGATTCGCGATAGTGAGTGCGATCGGGCTTGGCTATTCGCGAACCCGTTGGCACGGCCAGTGGCGCGAGGTCGCACTCTGCGCCTTCTTCGGGATATTCGTGCTGTTCTTTTTCGAAACTGCTGCCTATGCACATGAGGCCGCGGCGAATGTGGTCGTGACCCTGATGGCGTTCGCCGCTTTGTCGGCGATCGTGCTGGGCTGGCCGCTGTTGGGTGACAGGCCGAGCTTTTTCCAGTGGGTCGGTCTGGGCGTGGCGCTCGTGGGCGTGGCCATGGTCGCTGGGGTGAGCGTTGCGCAGAGCCCGCGCGGAGTAATGCTGGCGGCCCTTGCAGGAACGGGCTATGGGGTGTTCTCGGTGTTGGTGAAGAAGTTCGGCCTGCCAGGCGGCTTCGCGCTCACTGCCCGGCTGCTCCTGTTCGGTTCCTTCTATCTTGCGACGACGGTTCAGTTCGATGCGCTGACGCAGGTGCGCTGGAGTCCGTCGGCCGTTGGCGCGCTGGTTTTGCTGGCGGTGTTTCCGACAGTTCTAGGCTTTGTGTGCACGACGCGAGCCATCCAGTTTCTCGCACCGGGACGAGTGCAGACGCTCGAACTCGCTGAGCCGCTTTTCGCAGGGGTGTTCGCCTTCGTTCTTCTGCGCGAGGTGCCCGGCCCGTGGGCCGTCGCAGGCGGCACTCTGGTCGTGCTTGGGCTGTATGTCTCCACGCGACAGCCGGGCGCGCGGCGCTCTGCCGAAGCATTGCCGTCGACCTCCTGAAGGCTGCGGTGGATGCGGCGCTTTACTCCGCCAGCGCCTTGGCCCCGCCCTGCCGGTCGTCCACCTTCTGCATGGTGTCGAGGATCTTCAGCAGGTAGTGCAGGGTGTGGGTCACGTCGTTGACCGAGAACCCCTCGAGCACCTGCTCGTGGTAGGCAAAGATCTTCGGCTGCGCCTCGACCACCCACACATGCTGTCCCGACTCGCTCATCGTCACCAGGCGTGAGCGCCGGTCGCGCCCTTCACATGGCCGTCGCGCTCCATGCGGCTCAGCAGGCCCGAGAGGTCCTGCCGGCTCACCTTCAGGTAACGCGCCAGGTCGCCCACGCTCATCCCCCTTCGCCTCGTCGAGCGACAGCGCGCCGAGCACCTCCCTGCTGCGTGTTTGGCCCCTCGCTCCAGTGAGCCGCGAGATCGGCAAAGCACTCGCGCAGCCCGCGTTCAAGTCGCGCGATGCCGGCCTGGGCGCGGAGCCGGTAGCGATCTGAGCTTCGCAAACTGCTGGTCGAGGAGGGCGCGGTGCTGTCCGCGCTGATCTCCCGGCAGAGGATCGTCGTCGACTGGCAGGAGCCAGCCCGTATGCCCATGGAGCAAGAAGCGCCGATCCTTGTGCGCATCGGGTGCCGACAGCTGCATGCGCACCTCGCGACCGAGGATGCGCGCGAGTGCATGCGGGCCTTCCTGGTCAAGTGCGAGCCGGTGTTTCGACACCGCCAGGCCCGCGCCCAAAATCGTCCGATCCGACGACGCCCGCCATATCCTGGGGGCCAACAATTCCCAGAGTCCCATCGAAGCCCCAGGAGAACCCATGCCCGAAGCCTATATCGTCGCCGCCGCCCGCACCGCTGGAGGCCGCCGCAACGGCCGCCTGGCCGGCTGGCATCCCGCCGACCTCGCCGCGCAGGTGCTCGACGCGCTGGTCGCGCGCACCGACGTCGATCCCGCCGCCATCGAGGACGTCATCATGGGCTGCGTCGGCCAGGCCGGCGAGCAGTCCTCGAACATCGCGCGCAACGCGGTGCTGGCCTCGCGCCTGCCCGAGTCGGTGCCGGCCACCTCGGTCGACCGCCAGTGCGGCTCGTCGCAGCAGGCGCTGCACTTCGCGGCCCAGGCCGTGATGTCGGGCAGCATGGACCTGGCGATCGCGGCCGGCGTCGAGAGCATGACGCGCGTGCCCATGGGCCTGCCGACCACCTTGCCGCTGAAGAACGGGCTGGGCTTCTACGTCAGCCCCGGCATGCAGAAGCGCTACCCCGGCGTCGAGTTCAGCCAGTTCACGGGCGCCGAGATGATCGCCGCCAACTACGGCATCGCGCGCGCCGAACTCGATGCCTATGCGCTGCGCAGCCACCAGCTCGCGGCCGCGGCCACGCGGGCCGGCCATTTCGAGCGCGAGATCGTGCCGGTGGCGGTGCGGCTGGCCGATGGCAGCGAGCCCGGCGAGATGCACCTGGCCGACGAAGGCATCCGCGGCGACGCGACGCTCGAGAGCATCGGCGCGGTCAAGCTGATTGCCGAGGGCGGGCGCGTGACGGCCGCGACCGCGAGCCAGATCTGCGACGGCGCCAGCGGCGTGATGGTGGTCAACGAGCGCGGCCTCAAGACCTTCGGCCTGAAGCCGCTCGCGCGCATCCACCACATGAGCGTGATGGGCCACGACCCGGTGATCATGCTCGAGGCACCGATCCCGGCCACGCAGCGCGCGCTGCAGAAGGCCGGCATGAAGATCTCCGACATCGATCTGTTCGAGGTCAACGAGGCCTTCGCGCCGGTGCCGCTGGCCTGGCTGCAGGTGACGGGCGCCGATCCCGAACGGCTCAACGTCCACGGCGGTGCCATCGCGCTCGGCCATCCGCTGGGCGCCTCGGGCACCAAGCTCATGACCACGCTGGTACATGCGCTGGGCCAGCGCGGCAAGCGCTACGGGCTGCAGACCATGTGCGAGGGTGGCGGCATGGCGAACGTGACGATCGTCGAGCGGCTCTGAACGCGGGGCGCTTCAGCCCACGCCGTTCCAGTCGCAGCGCAGGCGGTAGCGGCGGCCCGCGAGGGTCAGCGTGCCGCGGGCCTGGGCGATGCGCAGCGTTGCGGTGCGAGACGGCCGGTCGACGCTGGTGCCGTTCGCCTGCACGGTGTGGCGCGCGTAGTCGATGGACCGGCGCCGTGGCGTGAATCGTTCGGATGAAAGATCGCCGTGCTGCTCGCGCGCGACGATCAGCCCGGTCAGCTCGCCGGTCGACAGGCTGAACTGCATCTCCACCGCATAGGGCCGTCCTGCGCAGGACAGGCTGCCGTTGGCGAAGGCCGGCGCGGCGCAGGCCAGCCAGGCGGCCGCGCAGAGGATCGAGGCACGCAGTCCCGCGACGGTTGGCATCCGCATGTCAGGCAAAGGGGTAGGGCCCCTGCATCGGCCCGATGTGACTCAGGTGGCTCACCATGCCGTGCGCCTCGTCCCACAGGTGCAGCAGGCAGCCGGGCCGGCCCAGGTAGGAGGCCGGTGCCGCGTCGCTCGCGAGCCGCAGCGCGATCTCGGTGGTGGTGCTCGGCGCGCTGCACACCACGGTGCCGGCCCAGCGCCGCAGCATGCCGCGGTGCACATGGCCGCACAGCACGCGCTCCACGTTGCCGGCCGCGCGCACCACGGCTTCGAGCGGCTCGGTGTCGATGCAGCGGTAGGCATCCATGTACGGAATGCCGCTCATGAACGGTGGGTGGTGCAGCATCAGAAGCGTGGGCCTGGTGCGGTCGGCCTCCAGCGTGCGCTGCAGCCAGGCCAGGCCCTCCGCATCGGCCAGCCCATGGTGCAGGCCGGGCACGCAGACATCGAGCGCGACGATGCGCACCGGATGGTCGTCGATGCAGTAGTGCAGCGCGCCCGTGGCCGGCAGGTAGCCGTGGTCGGCGAAGGCCGCGCGGAAGTGCTCGCGGTGGTCGTGGTTGCCGGGCATCACGAGCAGCGGCACTTCGAGCGCGGACAGCAGCCGGCGCGCCTGCGCGTATTCCTCGGGCCGGCCCTCGTCGACCAGGTCGCCGGTCAGCAGCACCAGGTCGGGCCGGCGATCGAGCGCATGCAGGTGGGCGATGGCCTCCTCGAGCATGCGGTTGGAATCGACCACGCCCTGGTAGAGCACGCCGGCGGGGCGCACGTGCGGGTCGGAGATCTGGGCGATGAGCATGGACATGGGGCGGGCATCTCGTGGTTTCGCATCATCACGCAGATTCCGTTCCCGCCGCGTCCTCAATCGTCCGTTCCGACGATGCCGCCCTGGCGCGCTGCTGCCACGATGCGGCGGCCCCCAGCACAGGAGACGCCCCCATGTTCGGATTGATGCAGGACCGCCCGCTCTTGATCTCGTCGCTGATCGAGCATGCCGCCACCTTCCACCCGCACACCGAGATCGTGGTGCGCAGCGTCGAGGGGCCGATCGTGCGCACCGACTACGACGCGGTGCACCGGCGCGCGAAGCAGGTGGCCCACGCGATGGCGCAGCTCGGCATCGCCCCCGGCGACCGCGTGGGCACGCTGGCCTGGAACACGCACCGGCACCTGGCGCTGTACTTCGGCGTGTCGGGCGCGGGCGCGGTGCTGCACACCGTCAACCCACGGCTCTTTCCCGAGCAGATCGACTACATCGTGAACCATGCCGAAGACAAGGTGCTGTTCTTCGACACCAGCTTCGCGCCGCTGGTCGAGAAGCTCGCGCCGGGCCTGCGCTCGGTGCGCGCCTTCATCGCGATGACCGACCGCGCCCACATGCCGGCCATCGACGTGCCGAACCTGCTGTGCTTCGACGAACTGATCGACGCGCAGAGCGAGGACTACGACTGGCCCGTGTTCGACGAGCGCACGGCCTCGTCGCTGTGCTACACCTCGGGCACCACGGGCAACCCCAAGGGCGTGCTCTATTCGCACCGCTCGACCGTGCTGCACTCGCTGATGGAGTGCACGCCCGACACCTTCGGCGTGAACTCGGGCATGACCTTGCTGCTCGCGGTGCCGATGTTCCATGCCAATGCCTGGGGCATGCCTTACGCGGCGGCGATGGCTGGCGTCAAGCTGGTGATGCCCGGCCCGCACCTCGACGCGCAGAACCTCTACGAGCTGATGCGCGACGAGAAGGTCAGCATCTCGCAGGCCGTGCCCACGGTGTGGCTGATGCTGTTCCAGTACTTCGATGCCCATCCCGAACTCGATCCGCGCGCGCTGGGCCTCAAGCGCATCGGCCTCGGCGGCGCCGCCACGCCGCGCAGCATGATCGAGCGTTTCGAACGCGACTTCGGCGCCGACTTCGTGCAGGGCTGGGGCATGACCGAGACCAGCCCGATCGGCGTGATCGGCAACCTGCTGCCCAAGCATGCGGCCTTGAGCGAGGACGAGAAGATCGGCATCAAGATGAAGCAGGGCCGCGGCGTCTGGGGCGTGGCGCTCAAGATCGTCGGCGAGGACGGCCGGCGCCTGCCGCACGACGGCAAGGCCTTCGGCCACCTGCATGTGCGCGGGCCCTGGATCGCGAGCGGCTACTTCCGCGGCGAGGGCGGCAGCGTGCTCGATGCCGAGGGCTTCTTCCCGACCGGCGACGTGGCCACCATCGATGCCGACGGCTATGTGCAGCTGGTCGACCGCGCGAAGGACGTGATCAAGTCGGGCGGCGAATGGATCTCCTCGATCGACCTCGAGAACGCGGCCAGCGCCCATCCGGCGGTGGCCGAGGCCGCGGTCATCGGCATCCCGCATCCGAAGTGGACCGAGCGGCCGCTGCTCGTCGTGGTGAAGCGGCCCGGCAGCGAAGTGACCGCTTCGCAGCTGCGCGATTTCCTCGCGCAGCGCGTTGTCAAGTGGTGGCTGCCCGAGGACGTGGTCTTCGTCGACAGCCTGCCGCATACGGCCACCGGAAAGCTGCTCAAGACCCGCCTGCGGGAAATGTTCAAGGGATATGTCGCGACCAAGTCGGTTTGATGACTTGTTCGATTTTTCTGTGGACAACTCTGTGGGTTGTGCGGGGAGCGGATGGGCGAAGCGAGGATTGGCGGGGCTTCCCACCACATTGCCTGTTGAATAGGCAGGGGCTCCCGACCGTGCAAAAAAGACTGCGCCACCCCGCGGTTCCGTCCAAAAAATCGTGGTAGGGCGACGGAAATCCGGGGGCGGTTTCAGCGCTGCAGCGCATCACGCAAGAAGGCGAGCATGCGCGGCCACGAATCGCTGCGCGCCCGCGCATTGCCCTCGGGCGTGCCGCCCAGGTCCATCGTTTCGCCGGATATCGCATGGACCGAGCGCGTCATGGTGGTCGGCGCGTTCGGCCAGGCGATCGAATGGCCGGCACGCGGGTAGCTCAGGTGCTCGGCGCGGTGCGCGAACTTCTTTTCGAGCAGGCGTTGCAGCGCGAAGTCGGCGAGATCGGTCGAAGGCCACAGGCCGTCGGCCTCGCCCGAGATCAGCAGCACCGGGCCGTTGATGTTCTCGACCTTGATCGAGCTTCGCTCCACCAGCGCGGGATCGCGCAGCGGGATCAGGTACCAGTCGAAGCTGTCCTCGTGCGCAAGGCCCTTTGCGACGGCTTCGTCCCATTGCGCGTGCGTGAGCGTCGATGCGAAATCGATCTCCTCGCCGCCCAGCGTCCATGCGCCATGGCCGCTCGCGGGATAGGCGGGCCACACGATGCCGCTGGGCACATAGCCGATCACGCAGCCGATGGCGGGAAAGTGCGCGCCGAGCAGCAGCGCGAGTTCGCCGCCGCGCGACACGCCCACGGTGCCGATGCGGTCGGCCCGCACGCCGGGCTGCTCGGCCAGCCATTCGAGCGCGGTGCCGAAGTACTCGAGCGGAATGCGGTCCAGCGTGGGCGGCAAGCCCTCGGCCGCGAAGTAGGCCAGCGCCAGCGCGGCGAAGCCATGCGAGGCGAGCAGCGCGGCCATCTCCTGCGACCACGCCAGGCCGCCGTTCGACCCGCCGAGCACGAGCACGGCCGGATGCGGGCCCGCGCCCGCGGGTTCGAACAACTGGCCGACCAGGCCGCGTTCCCTGACCTTCCGTTGCCGCACGCCGTCGCCGACATACACGCGGCGGATCGAGACCGAGACCGCGCTGCCGTCGCTCTCGCGCACCGCGCTGAGCGTGGCGGTCAGCGGATCGTCGTGCAGGCCTGCGATGCCGCCCACGCGCTCGGGCGGCACCGGCGCGCGCGACCAGAACAGGCCCATCGCGTCGGCGCGCTCGTAGCTGCCCGCGACCGGCGACTGCCGCGCGGGATCGACCGTGCCGCTGGTGTCGGCCACGAAGTGGGCCTCCGATTGCGTCACCTGGTGACCGAAGCGGTTGCACAGTTGCAGCACGACACGCTCGCCGGGTGCGAGACCGCGCAGGCGGATCTCCAGCGATTGGTCGACGAGGCACTGCGATGGCAGGGGATCGAATTTCATGCCCGCATTCTCCCCGCGCCACCTTCGGCGCACCTTCAGAAGAACTCGTCGAGCAGGCAGTAGAACGCGATGCGCTCGGCATCGGGCGCGATGCCGTAGCGTTCGAAGAAGGGCGTGGTCCAGGCCTCGCCGAGGTTGAAGCCGATGCTGCGCGCGGCCAGCGCGAGGTCCTGCCAGCGGTCGGCCACGCCGACGCGGCCGCAGTCGATGAAGCCCGTGAAGCCGTCGGCCGTTGCCATCAGGTTCGGCAGGCAGGCATCGCCGTGGGTCACGACGAGGTCTTCGTTCGCGGGCCGCGTCGCGCGCAGTCGCTCGAACAGATCGAGGGCGGTCCAGCCCGCGCGCTCGTCGTCGAAATCGCTCTCGTCGACCAGGCCGGCCACGGCGCGCGCGTGCGCGTCCTCGATCCGGTGTGCCAGGCGATGGTCGAAGGGGCAGGTGACGACCGGCACCCGGTGCAGCAGGCGCAGCGCATCGGCCATGTGCACGACGATCTCGGCCGGGCGGAACGGGCCCGATGCGAGATCGCGGCCCGGCACGGCGCTCATCAGCAGCCAATGGCGATCGTGTTCGAGCGCATGGTCGATCACCGCGGGCGCGGGCAGGTCCTGGCGCGCGAGCCATGCGAGCCGCGCGATCTCGCCCGGCAGTTCAGCGAGGGGCGCCACGGGCTCGGACTTGAGGAACAGGAGCTCGCCATCGGCGGCCTCGATGCGAAACACATCGGCGCCCGATTCGCCGATCGTCTGGCGCTGCCAGCGGGCATCGGCCAGACGGGCGCGCCAGGCGTGAGGAAAAGGGGGCGGGGGATTCAAGCGCGAAGGACTCCAGGGCATGGCGCGGATGGCGCGGCACGCATCGTCGTCGCTCGCGCCCGCCTTTTCAAGCAAGCCACCACCGGCCCGCGGGCCGTCGGGCGCTAGTCCTTCTTCGGCGCGTCGGCGTCGTCCTCTTCCGCGTGGCCCAGCACGATCTGGCCCTCGGTGACGAAGCGGTCGAACTCGATGCGCGGGATCGCGGCGGTCAGCGGATTGCCGTCCTCGGTCCAGGTCAGCACCACGCTGTCGTCCGCGACCAGCGCCTGGCAGACGCCTTCGGGAATGCGGATCTGCGGGCCATCGCCCGCGCGGAACTCGACCACGCCGGCGATGCGGGCGTCGAGGCGTGAAGTGGCGGTGGTATTCATGGTCGTGGAGGTCCTCGGGTTAGAAGTCCAAAGCCTCGCCGAAGACAGGGGGAGGCCCGCGTGGGACGACATCGCCGATGCGCGCAGGCGCAGCGTCGCGAGGCCTTTGGTGTTGTAGGAGGATTCCTGCATCGGGACTGGATTTCGTCCTCGCGAACGCGCCCGCGCGAAGCGCTCTAGTCGGCGCGACGAAACAAGATGCAACCCGCTGGAGACAAGAGAGATGAACTTCGAAGGAATCTATTGCTTCGACACCGCCACGGTGCGCTTCGCGTTCTACCCGAACGGTCCGCAGGGCCAGCGCGTGCTGGCGGAGATCACGGAAGACGCGCTGCACGATGAATTCGGCGTGCGCGAGGGCGGCCCCCAGTTGCTCGAGGCCTGCCGCGCCTACTTCGACGCGATCGAGGCCAAGGCCCGGGAGCGCTATCGCGACGAGCCGCGCTGCCTGATCTCGCTGACCTCGGAAGACTTCATCCGCATTCCCCGCTGAGGCGGTCGCTCTCGCGGCGACGGCCCACGGCGCGTGTTGTCCTACGCGCAGGGGCGGGCCGCTTTCCAGAATGGGAGACGCACCGCGTGCTTTCCCTCTCTCTTTCTGGAAGGAGAACCCTCATGGCTTCGAAGACCGATACCCGCGACCCCAAGGACACCAGCAAGCCCTTTCCGTTTCCCACCGCCGAGTCGCACGGCAAGCCCGCTCCCGAACACGACAAGCCCACCCACGAAGCGCCGAGCGAGGATGCGCTCGACAGCGGCGTGGAGGAATCCTTTCCCGCCAGCGACCCGGTCTCGGTGACGGTCACCAAGGTCAAGCTGCCGCCGGGCAAGGCCGGTGCGTGATCCGGGGCATCGTTCCCGGACTACGCACACAAGCGCTCGCGGCGACTGTCGGGCATCCGGACCGGTCCCGATGATCGGCCCACGATGCCACAGACTGCCGCCACAGCCACACTCTCCCACGAGGCGGACCACACCGACGCCGCCTCCGTTCCCCAAGGCCTCTGGCGCCGCTGCAAGCGTTGGGCACTGCCCGTGCTCGGCATCGTGGTGCTGGGCCTCTTGCTCTCGCATGCGCACAAGGTCGACTGGGCCGGTGCCTGGCATGCGCTGCAGCGCTATCCGTTGTGGCTGCTGCTCGGCGTGCTCGCGCTCTCGACCGCCAGCCATGCGCTCTACGGCTGCTTCGACCTGCTCGGGCGGCTGCACACGCGGCACAAGCTCGCCGCCTGGCGCACCTGGGCCATCGCGGTCACGAGCTATGCCTTCAATCTGAACCTCGGCTCGCTGGTGGGCGGCGTCGCGATGCGCGCGCGGCTCTATGCGCGCGCCGGGCTCGACGAGGCCACGGTGGCGCAGATCGTCGGCCTCAGCCTCGCGACCAACTGGCTGGGCTACGGCCTGCTGGCCGGCGGCCTGTTCGCCGCGGGCGCGATCGACCCGCCGCGCCAGGCGCACCTGGGCGTGGTGGCCTTCCGTGCCATCGGCGTGCTGATGATCGCGCTCGCGATCGGCTACGTGATCGCCTGCGGCGTCGCGCGCGGCAAGCGCTGGACCCTGCGCGGGCGCAGCGTGCAGCTGCCCTCGGCGCGGCTCGCGCTGCTGCAGATCTCGCTGTCGGCCTGCAACTGGGCGCTGATGGGCGCGGCGATGTACCTGCTGCTAGGACAGAAGGTGCCGTACGCGACCACGCTGTCGGTGCTGATGGCGGCCTCGATCGTGGGCGTGTTCACGCCCATTCCCGCGGGGCTCGGCGTGCTCGAGGCGGTGTACCTCGCGCTGCTGTCGGGCAGCGTGCGGCAGGGCACGCTGATGGGCGCGGTGCTGGCCTACCGCGCGCTCTACTATCTGCTGCCTCTGGGCGGCGGGGTGCTGCTGTACCTGATGCTCGAGCGCCATGCATCGAGCCACCCGGCCGCGGCCGAGGCGGGGTGAGCGCGGCGGTGTGCGCCTGGGCTTGTGCGCGCAAGGGGCGACTTCCTACGTTCGCAGCCGCATGGCGGGCGCAGCGTGGCCCCAGGTGGCCATCGCCGGCCCGTGGCGAGCCTTCCGATGGCCTTGTCCTCCCATTGCAGATTGCGAGGTCCGGCATGCATTCCATTTCGACGTTCCGCCATTCGTCCCGAGGACGGGCCTGCGCGATCGCGTGCGCCATCGTGCTCGGTGGCGTGGTATCCGTGCCCACGACCTTCGCGGCCGAACCCGCCGTTCAGATCGCCCAGGCCGGCGCGGTGAGCGCCCCCGACCGCAGCCTGATGACCCTGGCCGCGGGCGCCGGGCTCTACGAGCTCGAGGTCTCGAAGCTCGCCGCCTCGAAGGCCGTGAGCGCCGAGGTGAAGGACTACGCGTTGATGCTCGCGAAGCACCACGGCGAATCGAACGGGGCGCTGCGCCAGCTGGCCGCGCGCAAGTCGGTGCAACTGGTGGCCGAGATACCGGCCGACAAGAAGGCGCGCATCGAGGCGCTGCAGGGCCTGTCGGGCGAGGGCTTCGACCGGGCCTATGTGGACCGCGTGGGCATCCAGGACCACGAGGCCGACATCCGGCTGTTCGAGAACATGGCGCGCGACGCCAACGATGCCGACCTGCGCGCCTTCGCCGAGAAGACGCTGCCGGTGCTCAGGACGCACCTCGACGCCGCGAAGACGATGGCGAGCAACCGGCGGCAGGCGCAGACGCCGGCGCCGCAGTGACACCCGCCCCCGCATGGCGCGCACCGCCGCACTGAAGCGCTACCAGGCCAAGCGCAACTTCGACATCACGCCCGAGCCCGCCGAGGGCGGCGAGTCGCTGCCCGGCGCATTGCAGTTCGTGGTGCAGAAGCACTGGGCGCGCAGCCTCCACTACGACTTCCGCATCGAGATCGACGGCACCATGAAGAGCTGGGCCGTGCCCAAGGGGCCGAGCTACGACCCGCACGACAAGCGCATGGCGATGCATGTGGAAGACCACCCGGTGTCGTACAACGCCTTCGAGGGCGAGATTCCCGCGAAGCAGTACGGCGCGGGCAAGGTGATCGTCTGGGACAAGGGTTTCTGGGTGCCGCTGGGCAATGTGCGCAAGGACTACCGCGCGGGCCACATCAAGTTCGAGCTGCATGGCCACAAGCTGCGCGGCCGCTGGGCGCTGGTGCGCATGAAGGCGCGCAAGGAAGGCAGCGGCGATCCGTGGCTCTTGATCAAGGAACGCGACGAGTTCGCGCGCGAGGCCGCGGAATTCAGCGTGGTCGACCAGTTCCCCGACAGCGTGGCCGCGCTCGCGATGCCGCGGGCGAGCACAGTGTCGAAGCCCGCCGCGAAGAAGGCGGCGCGAAAGCGTTCCGAGTGGCCCGAAGAAGCCGTCGAGGCCGAGCCTCCGCCCAAGCTCGCGCCGGTGCTCGCCACGCTGGTCGACGGTCCGCCGCCCGATCCCGGCGACTGGGTCTACGAGATCAAGTTCGACGGCTACCGGCTGCTCGCGCGCATCGAGGGCAAGACGGTGCAGCTGTTCACGCGCAACGGCCACGACTGGAGCGATCGCATGCCGCACCTGGTGCGCGCGCTGCAGCGCATGAAGCTGAAGCCGGGCTGGCTCGACGGCGAGATCGTGGTGCTCGACGAGGCCGGCAGCACCGACTTCCAGGCGCTGCAGAGCGCCTTCGACAGCACGCGCACCCAGGACATCGTCTATTTCCTGTTCGACCTGCCGTACTACGACGGTCACGACCTGCGGGCCGTGCCGCTGGTCGAGCGGCGCGCGCTGCTCGAGCGGCTGCTCGCCGATCCGCCGCCCGAGATCCGCTTCAGCGCGGTCTTCGACGCACCGCCCGAGGACATCGTGGCCTCGGCCTGCCGCATCGGGCTCGAGGGCGTGATCGGCAAGCGACGCGGCAGCGCCTACCGCTCGCGCCGTTCGCCCGACTGGATCAAGCTCAAGTGCGCGCGCAGGCAGGAGTTCGTGGTCGCCGGCTACACCGACCCGCAGGGCTCGCGCACGGGCTTCGGCTCGCTGCTGCTCGGCGTGCATGACGAACACGGCGAGCTGGTGTTCGCAGGCGGCGTGGGCACGGGTTTCAACGAGCGTTCGCTGGCCGAGATCTTTGCGCGGCTCGAGCCACTCGTGGTCGACCAGCGCCCGTTCAAGCAGCGCATCGAGAACGAGCGCCGCGCGCACTGGGTGAAGCCGGTGCTGGTGGCCGAGGTCACGTTCTCGGAATGGACGCAGGACGGCCATGTGCGCCACCCGGTGTTCCATGCGTTGCGCAGCGACAAGCCCGCGAAGCAGATCGTGCGCGAGGCGCCGGTGCCCGCGCGCGTGGCGGACCGGGAGCAGGCGAAGACCCGGACGAAAGGCCCGGCCGCCACCTTGCCCGCGAACTTCAAGGTCTCGCATGCCGAGCGCGTGGTCGATGCGTCGAGCGGCATCACCAAGGTCGAGGTGGTGCGCTTCTACGGCCTGGTCGCGCCGCTGATGATGGAGCACCTGCGCGGCCGGCCGGTGTCGCTGGTGCGCGCGCCGCGCGGCATCGGCGGGCAGCTGTTCTTCCAGAAGCACCTCGAGGACGGCAGCATCGAAGGCATTCGCCAGCTCGATGCCGCGCTGTGGCCCGAACATCCGGCGCTGATCGAGGTGGCGGCGGCAGTCGGCCTGCCGGGCGCGGCGCAGATGAACGTGATCGAGCTGCACACCTGGAACGCCGTCAAGTCCGCGATCGACAAGCCCGACCGCATGACCTTCGACCTCGACCCCGGCGAGGGCGTCGACTGGCCCGCGATGCTGCAGGCGGTGGAGCTGATGCGCGTGATCCTGGTCGAGCTCGGACTCGTGCCCTTCTGCAAGACCAGCGGCGGCAAAGGCCTGCACGTGGTGGTGCCGCTGCGCCGCGTGCATGGCTGGGACGCGGTGAAGGATTTCTCGCAGGCCATCGTGCGCCACATGGCGCGCACCTTGCCGCAACTGTTCGTGGCGAAGAGCGGACCCTCGAACCGCGTGGGCCGCATCTTCATCGACTACCTGCGCAACGGCTTCGGCGCCACCACGGTCTGCGCCTGGTCGCTGCGCGCGCGGCCGGGCATGGGCGTGTCGGTGCCGGTGGCATGGGACGAGGTGCCCGACCTGCGCGGCGGCGCGCACTGGACCTTGCGCGACATCCACACGCGGCTCGATCGCGGCAATGCGCCGTGGGAGGGCTATGCGAAGGGGGCGCGCAGTCCGAATGCGGCGATGAAGATGCTCGGCTTCGACGCGAAGAAGGCCGGGGGGCGCGGGCGCTGACGCGCGAGTCCCGCGCGATCAGAAGGCATGCCGGATGCCGACGTCGTAGCCGGTCGCGCCGCGCGGTTCCATGCCGCCCTTGGTGACGTAGGCCGCCTGCGGAAAGATCGCCGGCAGGCTCAGCACCAGCGGGGTGACACCCATCACGCCCGGGTTGTTGTGGCCGTCGCGGATGCCGATGCGCGCCACCGTCGCATAGAGCGCGGTGCGCCTCGACAGGTTGTGCACGTAGCCCAGCGCCAGCTTGTCGACCGAGGCGCTGCTGCCGGGCACGCCGTTGCCGTTGCTGAAGTTCACGCGCGCGAACGAGGCGCGCACGAGGCCCGGCCCCACCGGCATGTTCAGGCCGGCGACCAAGCCGTCGTAGCGGTCGGTGGCCCGGCTGCCGAACAGGCCGGCGTCGTCGCGCGCGTTTCGCACGCGGGACCATTCGCCGAACAGCTTCACCGCGCCGAAGTCGTAGGAGCCGCCGAGGTTCAGGCTCCTGATCTTCTCGCCGCCGGGCGCGGCGCTCACGAGCGTGCTCTCGCCGTAGCCCAGCGCCACGTCGGCCGGACCGCCGGTCCATCCCACGCGCGCGCCGGCATAGCGGCCGCGCCCGGACGGGCTGTCGCTCGCGTCGCTCGCCTTCACGTTCTCGTGGAAGGCGTACTGCACCTGGCCGTAGAAGCCGCCGAGCCCCGGCGGCAGGAAGTAGCTGAGGGCGTTGCTGGTGCGCAGGTAGCTGTCGGTGCCGGCGGAGAGCGCGCCGTTGAGCAGGCCGCCGGTGGCGAGCGCCCGCGAGGCGGCGAGGTTGCTGTTGACCACGGCGATCAGGTTGGTGCCGACGCCGTTGACGCCGAAGGGATCGAACACGCCGTCGTTCCAGAACGAGGCGGTGTAGTCGCGGCCCAGGCGCAACTCGCCGAACGGTCCCGAGAGGCTCAGGGTGGAACGGCGGCCGAAGTTGCCGATGCCGCCGCCGTTGTCGTTGGCCAGCGGTGCCTCGAGCCAGAAGCCGGCCGCGAGGCCGCCGCCCAGGTCCTCGGTGCCGCGAAAGCCCAGGCGGCTGGACGCGTAGCCCGAGGGCGAGAGCGCGGTCTGGCTCTGCCTGACCTGGCGCGGCGCCGCGAGGCCCCAGGACCGGCTGCGGGTGCTGTAGTGGCTGATGCCGGCGTCGACGACGCCGAACACGGTGAGGGAGGATTGCGCGGCGGCACCGCCCATGGCGGCCAGCAGCGACAGGGCCAGCGTGGTGGTCTTCATGGCGGGCTTCCTCAGGGGACCAGCACGGTCGATCCGGCCGTCTGGCGCGACTCGAGCGCGCGATGGGCCTGCGCCGCATCGGCGAGCGCGAAGCTGCGTTGCGGCTCGCTGACGATGCGCCCGGCCAGCACGTGGTCGAACAACTCGCGCGCCATCTCGAGCATGTGGGCGCGCGGCTGGATGTAGTGCGCCATCGCGGGCCGCGTCATCCACAGCGAGCCCTTGGCCGCGAGCAGCTGCGAATCGATCACCACCGAGCCCGAGGAGGTGCCGTTGCTGACCAGCGTGCCGCGCGGCTGCAGGCAGTCCAGCGAATCCATCAGCGTGTCCTTGCCCACCGAGTCGTAGACCACCGGCACGCCGCGGCCGTCGGTGATCTCGCGCACGCGCTCGACGGTGTTCTCGCGCGCGGTCACGATGACGTGGGCGCAGCCGGCGGCCCGGGCGAGTGCCGCCTTCTCGTCGGTGCTGACGGTGCCGATCATCGTGATGCCCAGGGCGCGCGCCCACTGGCAGGCGATCAGGCCGACGCCGCCGGCGGCCGCGTGGTAGAGGATGGTCTCGCCGGCCTGCAGCGGACGGACCTGGCGGAACAGGTACTGCGCCGTCATGCCCTTCATCATCAGCGTGGCGGCGGTGCGGTCGGGGAGGTTATCGGGCAGCGGGATCAGCACCGCGGCGGGCATCACGCGGACCTGCGAGTAGGCGCCCTGCGGGCCCGTGAGGTAGCCCACGCGGTCCCCGGCCTTGACCGCCGTCACGCCGGGGCCGACGGCCTCCACCACGCCGACCGCGTCCGAGCCCAGCCCGTCGGGCAGCGCCAGCGGATAGCGGCCGGTGCGGAAATAGATGTCGATGAAGTTGACCGCGATGAAGCTGTGGCGCACGCGCGCCTGGCCGGGACCGGGGTCCGCGACCTCGACGTTCTCTAGCCGCAGGACCTCGGGACCGCCGGTCTCGTGGAAGCGGATGGCTTGGGGCATGGCGATGTCTCCTCGTTGTTCTGGATGGTCTTCAGTTCAGGCGGATGTCGTAGCGCTTGACGATGCCGGCGTTGCGGACGAACTCCTCGCGCAGTTCGTCGCGTGTCTGCACTGGCGTGCGGTCGGCCATCGGCTCGAAGCCGGCGTTGGCCACGCTCGCGCGCACCGCCGGGTTGGTCGCGACCTTGCGCAGCACCGCGTGGATCTTCTCGACCAGCGGCGCCGGCATCTGCGATGACGCGATCACGCCGGTCCAGTTGGCGAAGTCGAGCGCCGGGTAGCCCAGCTCGGCGAAGGTGGGCACGGCGGGAAATTCGGGCAGCCGGGCCTGGGTCGCGACCGCCAGCAGCCGCACCCGGTTGGCGGCGATCAGCGGCCGGGCCGTGACCGAGCCGTCGAACATCAGCGGCACCTGGCCGCCCATGACCTGCGCCAGCGCGGGCGCGGAACCGGGGTAGGGCACGTGCTGCATGTCGAGCCCGGCCGCCTGGTTGAGGATGGCGCCCGCGTACTGCGAGGCCGTGCCCGCGCTGTAGGAGGCGTAGGAGACCTGGCCCGGATGGGCCTTCACATAGGCGATGGCCTCCTTGGCATCCCTGGCCGGGAACTGCGGCGAGGCGATCAGCAGCAGCGAGGAGCGCGCCATCAGCGCGACCGGCTGCACGTCCTTGAGCGGATCGAAGCCGCCCTTGAGGACGTGCGGCACCTCGGTGAGCACGTTGCTGGCGGTCATCATCAGCGTCTGGCCGTCGGCCGGCTGGGACAGCAGGTACTTGACGGCGATCGCCCCGCCGGCGCCCGGCCTGTTCTCGACCACCACCGGCTGGCCGATGTCGCGCGAGAGCTGGTCGCCCACGATGCGCGCGAGCACGTCGATGGTGCCGCCCGGCGGCGCGGGAACGATCATCTTGACCGGCTTGTCGGTGTAGGCATGGGTCCAGGGCGAGCCCAGCGCCGACGCGGCGGCGACGAGCAGGGCGGCGAGATGCGTGAGGCGCGGCATGGCTGCTCCGGTGCGTGGAGGTTCAGGCGGCCTTGCGCAGGAAGCCCTGCTGGCCGCCGTTGCGGTTGGGCGCGAAGCCGTTGGCCCGCAGCGTCTCTTCCACCGTGTCGTGGAACACGCCGATCTGCGAGATCTCGCGCGCCTGTTGCGCGGTCGCGATCGGGCGGCCGAATTCGCGCGCGATGCGCACCAGTTGCTCGACCTGCGCGGCGGTGCCGATCTTGGCGGTGCGCGACTGGTTCCAGAGGTTGTCCTCGGTGCCGCAGCGCACGTGCAGGCCCATGGCGATGCCCATCATGTTGACCGGCAGCACGTTGAGCACCGAGCTCTCCACCGTGAGCACCGCGCCGTCGGGCACCGCGCGCACGAAGTTGGCGAGGTTGTAGATGTTCGGCGCGTCCATGCCGCCGCCGATCGCGACCCAGTTGAGCACCAGCGGGCCCTTGTAGATGCCGCGGCGCATCAGCCGCTCGACCGACTCGAAGCTGTTGATGTTGTAGCACTGGAAGGCGCTCTGGATGCCCGCGGCGCTGAGGCGGCGGATGTGCTCCTCGGCCCAGCCCGGTTGCGCCGGCACCGTCATCTCCTTGTAGGCGTTGAAGACGACCGGGTCCTCCATCGAGGTGCCGCGGATGTCGCGCAGGTCGAACTGCTCGAGGATGTTCATCTGCGAGGTGTTGATCGTCACCGTGACCTGGTCCGGCTTGGGGTCGAGCTCGGCCAGCATGTGGCGCGTGTCGTCCGACAGCCACTTGGCGGCCGCGCCCTCGCTCTCGGGCGCGAACGAGATCGAGCCGCCGACCTGGATGATCATCTCGGGCACGCGGGCCCGCACGCCGGCGATCAGTTCGTTGAACTTGGACAGGCGCTTGGAACCCTTGCCGTCGAGTTCGCGCACATGCAGGTGCAGCACGGTGGCGCCGGCTTCGTAGCAGTCCACCGCCTTCTGGACCTGCTCCTCCATCGTCACGGCGATCTCGCCGGGGAAGTCCGAGGGCAGCCAGGACGGCGCGTAGGGGGCGGCGGTGATGATCAGCGGCTGCTGGTTTTCGGGGAACAGGTGACCGTCTAGGAAGTTCATCGAGGGCTCCGGGGATGCGGGTGGTGCGAAGGGGAAGGGTGGGTCAGGCGGTCGGCGTGCCGACGATGCCGGCGCGTTCCATCTTGCGGTGGCAGGGCGGGTAGTCCATCACCGCGTAGTGCTGCGTGGCGCGGTTGTCCCAGATCGCCACGCTGTCGGGCTGCCAGCGCCAGCGCACCTGGTATTCAGGGATGGCGGCCTGGTTGACGAGGTACTGCAGCAGCGCCGACGCGCCCTGCGTGAAATCCTGGCCGTAGCGCACGTTGGCGGGCGTGTGGAAGTTGGTGAAGTGCGTCGTGAAGCCGTTGACGTACAGCACCCGCTCGCCGGTTTCGGGATGGATGCGCACCACGGGGTGCTCCGCGTCGGGATAGCGGGCCTTGAGCGCGAGGCGCTGCGCGATCGGCATCGCCGCGCCGAAGGTGCACTCGATGCTGTGGCGGGCGCGCAGCGGCGCGATCAGCTCCTTCACGTGCCCGGGCAGGCGCTCGTAGGCCAGCGCCATGTTGGCCCACATCGTGTCGCCGCCCACGGGCGGGCACTCGACGCAGCGCAGCACGCAGCCCATCGGCGGCGTCTCGCGCCAGCTGGCGTCGCTGTGCCAGCTGTTCTCGTAGCGGTCGTTGGGCGCGTCCGGCGTCTTGTAGATGCGCACCAGCCCCGGGTGCTCCGGGTCGCTGCCGGCGACCGGGTGGTCCTCCAGTTCGCCGAAGCGCCGCGCGAAGGCCACGTGCTCGGCCCGGCTGATCTTCTGGTCGCGCAGGAACAGCACCTTGTGCCGCAGCAGCAGCGCCCGGATTTCCTCGAACAGGCCGTCGTCCCGGGCCGCATCGGCCAGGCTGACGCCACTGAGCTGGGCGCCGATGGCGCAGGTCATCGCTTCGATGCGCATGTCTTGTCTCCGTTCTTTTTTTGCGGTCTGCCCGCCCCGGCCTCCGGGGTGCGGGCATGGGGCAACTGTAGGAGCGGGCCCTCGGCGGCGCTTTGCATTCGGTGCCAATCGCTGTGCATTTGATGCCAGAATTCCCGTCATCCTGGAAAGGCTCGGCATGACGGCACTGGTGCGCGCGGCGGCGCTGACGAACTTCTCGGAGGTCGCGCAGGAGCTTGGCCGCGACCCCGGCGCGGCGCTGCGCAGGGCCGGGCTGCGCGCCAGGATGCTGCGCGAGCCGGACCAGTTGATCGAGGCCGACCGCGTGGCCCGCCTGCTCGAGGACGCGGCGCGCGACACGGGCTGCGAGTCCTTCGGACTGCGCATCGCCGCGCGGCGCCAGCTATCGAACTTCGGGGTGCTCAGCCTGCTGCTGATGCACCAGCCGACCTTGCGGCAGGTGCTGCTCACGCTGATCGAGCACCTGCACCTGCTCAACGAAAGGCTGGCGATCCAGGTCGAGGATGTCGGCAAGCTGGTGCTGCTGCGCGAGGAACTGGCCGTGTCGGTGCCGGCGCGGCAGTCGATCGAGCTCGCGATCGGCGTGCTCTACCGGATGTGCGCGGCCTTGCTCGGCGACCGCTGGCGGCCCGCCAGCGTGAGCTTCAGCCATGGGCCGCCGGCCGATGCGTCCTTTCATCGCCGCTTCTTCCAGTGCCCGGTCGAGTTCGACGGCAGCTTCAACGGACTGGTGTGCCGCGCGGCGGACCTCGACGTGCCCAATCCGGGCGGCGATCCCGTGCTGGCGGCCTATGCGCGCAAACTGATCGACGCCGTTCCCGGCGAGCGCGAGCGCTCGATCGACCAGGAGGTGCGCAAGGCCATCTACCTGATGCTGCCGGCGGGGCGGGCCACCTGCAAGTCGGTGGCGCAGGGCCTGGGGCTCAGCATGCGCACCTTGCAGCGCCAGCTCGATGCGCGCGAGCTGACCTTCAAGCAACTGGTCAACGACGTCCGTCAGGAACTCGCGCGGCGCTACGTGGCCAATGGCCGCCACAGCCTGGGCGAGGTGGCGGCGATGCTGGGCTACAGCACGCACAGTGCCTTCACCCGCTGGTTCGGCACCCAGTTCGGTTGTTCGCCCGAAGCCTGGCGTGCTACAGCTCGATGAACGCCGAGGTCGCCTTGTTGAGCGCCAGCATGCCCTTGGCCGTGATGCTCTCGACCTGGGCCAGCTGGCGGATCGCGCGGCCTTGGGGATGGCGCTCGGACGGGGGAATGAAGGCCGTCACGAGGTCCGCGGCGCGCAGCACGCGCAGCTTGTCGATCTCGGCGGGCGCGTGCACGACGTATGGCAATTTCTGCTCGGCGATGGTCCGAAGAAACTCCATGGACATGTGCCTTCTCCTTGAACGTTGATGGCAATGGGTCCGTGACATTGTGCGCAGAAACTCTTAGGACAGACTAAACCCTGCGCCGCTCGTGCCTATGTCAGCTGGCAGTCCGGCAGTACGGAAGCACTCTTTTTCGTAAAGCGTCGCGCGTGGCGCGGCGCTTCGTTTCCAGCGGTGTCGCGAGCGCCTGTCAGAACATGCCGTTCGAATTGGCGCGCTGGATGTTCGGTGCGAGCCAGGGGACCGAATTCTTCGGATGGCCCACGGGCTGCAGCGTGTCCCAATGCTCGATCGCCTTTCCGTCGGCATCCATCTTGTAGATGTCGACGCCGGCAATCCCGGTGTCTTCCGGATCGTCATTGAACAGGTTCAGGAATTCCACGTGGGCCCACACGTGGTCGCCGATGGCGGCGATCTTGTGGACCACGACGCGGGCCAGCACGCGCTCCCTGGTGAGCTTGCCGAAGAATTCCCCCAAGGCCTGCGCGCCATCGCCGATCAGGGGGTTGTGCTGGACATAGGCGGCGCTGACGAAGCGGTGCACCGACTCTTCGGCCTTCTTCTGGTTGATCACCAGTTCGTAGAAGCCCAGGATGTTGTTCTTGTTGCGCACGGCGCGGCTGTCGCTCGGGTCGACGAGTTCGATCATGTTTGTTTCTCCCTGCATATGAAGCGTTGATCCATGGAAGGAATCCAGAAAAACTCGTTTCGAAAGTTTTTCTGGAGACCGCCAAGGACGCTATCACCGCGGTTGGCAGGAGGAGAGGGGCCATCGGCCTCGTGCACGCATCGATCGTGCGGGCCGTCACGATCGGGCATGGGAATTCTTGTGCACCGCAGCGCGAGCACGCCGCGCGCAAGGCTCTAACGCGCGGCCTGGGTCTGCGCCTGCATCGGCCACGCCGTCGTGTCGGGCGCGATGAGGTGCCACATCACGGGATCGATGCCCTCGAAGGTGGCGCGGTAGCGTTCCGACAGCCGGCCTTCGCCGGTCACGTCGCGGATCACGATGCCGTCGATGCGCCCGGCGTTGTCGCGGAACACCTTGGCGTAGATCTCGGGATCGGCCTCGCCCGAATCGCCGACCAGCACGAAGCGGCGCTGCGGGAAGTCGGCCAGCAGGCGCGCGATCACGCCGAGCTTGTGGGCGCGCGAATCCTCGTCGCCCGGGATCAGCGTGCGCCAGGTCGTGCTCTCGCGCAGGTGCATGCTGCCCGGCGGAAAGCCCGCTTCGCGCACGAATTCCGCGAGCGGCGGATAGAGCTGGATCGGGCTGGCCGACAGGTAGTGGAAGCGCGTGTCGGGCGCACTCGCGAGCGCGCGGTACCAGCCTGCCATGTGGGGCGCGGGCTCGAAGCGGCGCGCGAAGGTGTTGAGCAGCATCTCGCGCCGCTCGCGCACCTGGGTGCGCTTGATGGTGTCGTCGATGTCCGAGATCACCGACAGGCCCTGTGCCGGCACGATCAGCGCGCGGCCGCGGAAACGGTGCAACAGTTCGCCGGGGCCGGTGACCGCGTGGAACTCGAGCCACTGCTGCGTGGGCGACAGCCGCGGCACCTCGATCACCTGCCGCACGTTGACGCGGCCGTCGGCGCCCGAGGGCGGCATGGTCTTGCGTCCGGGGCTGCCGTCGAATTCCACGTCGAACACCTTGCCGTCCTCCGACTCGGCATGGAACAGCGCGGTGCGCTGGTTGAAGCGCAGCTGCGCGGCCGGCGAGAGCTTCTTGAGGTTGAGCCCGAGGTAGCGCGCGAACGCGGCATTGAGGCCCCAGCGGCGTTCGCGCTCGTAGACCCAGGCATGGATGTCGACCTCGAGCCGGCCGTCGTCGGTGGGCCGCGCGGTGCCGTTCATGAACAGCGCTTCCTCATCCGGCTCCATCGGCTCGGCCGCCAACGCAGGCGTGATGCCGCCGGCCGCCAACGCCGCGCCGGCCAGCAGCGTGCGCCGGCGCAAAGCCAGTGTCATGCGCCGGCCGTGACGCGCTCGTACGTCACGAAGCTGAAGGCCAGGCCGTCCTTGGCCGACACGTGCGACTCGCGCTGCGTCTCGCGCCAGGCGCTGGCGTCGAGCACCGGCGCGAAGGCGTCGCCCTCGTAGTCGCGCGCGATCTCGGTGACCAGCGCGCGGCGCGCGAAGGGCTCGGCCTCGGCATAGATCTGCGCGCCGCCGATCACCCAGACATCGGGCGCCTCGAGCCGCTCGCAGACCTCGATGGCTTCGCGCAGGCTGCCCGCGCGCTGCGCGCCCTCGGCCTGCCAGCCGGCCTGGCGCGTGACCACGATGTTGCGCCGCCCCGGCAGTGGCCGGAAGCGCGGCGGCAGCGAGTCCCAGGTCTTGCGGCCCATGATGACCGGCGCGCCCAGCGTGCGCGCCTTGAAGTGCGCCATGTCCTCGGGCAGATGCCAGGGGATGGTGTTGGCGGCGCCGATGACGCCGTTGGCGGCGCGCGCGAAGATGAGGTTGAGGTTCATGGGGCGCAAAGCAGGTTCGAAACCGGCCGATTCTGACCGCATCCGCGCCCGCCCGGCCCCGAATGGTTCAGACGGCCACCGGCGCCTTGATCGGGTCGTGGTGCCGGTAGTCCTCGAACGCGAAGTCCTCGTACTGGTAGTCGAAGATCGAGTCGGGCTTGCGCTTGATGCGCAGCGTGGGATAAGGGTAGGGCTCGCGGCTCAGCTGCAGCGCGACCTGCTCGGCGTGGTTGCTGTAGATGTGGCAGTCGCCGCCGGTCCAGATGAAGTCGCCGACGTCGAGGTCGCACTGCTGCGCCATCATGTGCGTGAGCAGCGCGTAGCTCGCGATGTTGAAGGGCACGCCGAGGAAGATGTCGGCGCTGCGCTGGTAGAGCTGGCAGCTGAGCCGGCCGCGTTCGCCGTCGTTCTGCGGCGGCGCCACGTAGAACTGGAAGAAGGCGTGGCAGGGCATCAGCGCCATCTTCGAGAGCTCGGCCACGTTCCAGGCGCTCACGATGATGCGGCGCGAATCGGGGTTGGACTTGAGCGTCTTCACGACCTCGGCGATCTGGTCGATGTGGCCGCCGTCGGGCGTGGGCCAACTGCGCCACTGCACGCCGTACACCGGGCCCAGGTCGCCGTCCTCGCGCGCCCACTCGTCCCAGATGGTGACGCCGCGTTCCTTGAGCCAGTTGTTGTTGCTCGAGCCGGTCAGGAACCACAGCAGCTCCTGGATGATGGACTTGACGTGCACCTTCTTCGTGGTGACCAGCGGGAAGCCCTCGTTGAGGTCGAAGCGCATCTGGTGGCCGAACACGCTCTTGGTGCCGGTGCCGGTGCGGTCGCTCTTGTACACGCCGTGGGTGTCGACGTGGCGCATGAAGTCTTCGTACTGGGAGCGGATGGGGCGTTGGGTCATGGCGATGGAGGGCGGCGGCAACGGCGCGCCCGGGACGGCGGGGCTGGAGCCCCGAATCTTATTCGGATGAGGGGCCGGCGGCTGGCCGGGCAGGCCAAGACTATAAGATGAGAACTATTCTCAACATTCCGCAAGCGCAACCCGTGTCCGCCCCGGCCCTCGAAGACAGCCTCCAGGTGCTCTACCGCAGCCATCACGGCTGGCTGCAGGCCTGGCTGCGGCGTCGGCTGGGCTGCGCCGAGGATGCGGCCGACCTCGCGCACGATGCCTTCGTGCGGCTGCTGGCTGCGCGGCCGCCGCAGGCGGCGCCGGTCGAGATGAAGGAGCCGCGGGCCTACCTGACGACGGTGGCGCGCGGCCTGCTGATCGACCGCTTCCGCCGCGCCGACCTGGAGCGCGCCTACCTCGCCGACCTCGCGGCGCTGCCGCCGGCGCTCTATCCCTCGCCCGAGGAACAGCTGCAGGCGGTGCAGGCGCTGCGCGCGCTCGATGCGCTGCTCGCGAGCCTCACGCCCAAGACCCGCGCCGCCTGGCTGCACAGCCGGCTCGACGGCATGACCCATGCCGAGATCGCGCGGCAGCTCGGCGTGTCGGTGCCGCGCGTGCGGCAGTACCTGGCGACGGCCGCGCGCCGCG
>NZ_JBZAYE010000229.1:0-10441 GCF_058244205.1 Variovorax sp. 20P10.2.4 | reverse complement strand
AGCGCGAACGACGCGCACGATCGGAAGAGGAGTCGCATCGGTGCGGCAAAGACGGGGCGCCTTGTGAGAACCGCGCATGCTCGCACCGGCCGGTGACGGTTTTGTTACTGGCGTGACGACGCGGGCAGGTCGAGTTCGATCCAGGCCGGCGCGTGGTCGCTCGCGCCCGGGCGGCCGCGCACGTCGCGGTCCACGCCGGCCTCGCGCAGCAGCGGCGCGAGTTCGGCATTCAGCAGCAGGTGGTCGATGCGCAGGCCGGCGTCGCGCGGGAAGCGGTTGCGCCAGTAGGTCCAGAAGGTGAAGGGCGCGCGCTCGGGATGGCGCGCGCGGATCGCGTCGGTCCAACCCTGCTTCAGCAGGCGTGCATAGGCGGCGCGGCTCTCGGGCTGCAGCAGCGCGTCGTCGCGCCACGAGGCGGGGTTGTAGATGTCGGCATCGGTGGGCACGACGTTGTAGTCGCCCGCGAGCACCACGGGCAGGCCGCTCGCGTACAGCTTCTTCGCATGCTTGCCGAAGGCTTCGAACCAGCGCAGCTTGTAGTCGAACTTCGGCCCGGGCTGCGGATTGCCGTTGGGAAGGTAGAGGCAGCCGACCAGCACGCCGTCGACCACGGCCTCGAGGTAGCGGCTCTGCGGGTCGTCCTCCATGCCCGGCAGGCCGCGCCCGGTTTCGATCGGCTCGCGCCCGCGCGCGAGGATGGCCACGCCGTTCCAGGCGGGCTGGCCGTGCGCGACCACGCCGTAGCCCGCGCGCTGGATCGCGGCGAGCGGCAGCTTGGCATCGGGCGACTTGAGTTCCTGCAGGCAGGCCACGTCGGGCTTCGACTCGGCGAGCCATTCGAGCAGCCGGTCGAGCCGGCTGTGGATGCCGTTGACGTTGAAGGTGGCGATCTTCATGCAGCCATCTTCCGGCGCGTGCCGGCGCTTCGCGCGTCGGACAACGCGTCCTCCTGCCCGCAGAAATCACCCGGCCATGACGTCCCGCAGGTAGATGCCTTGCGACAGCGCGCCCTTGACCTGGCGCGTGCCCTCGTCGACCAGCACTTCCTCCTGGCCGGCCTCGATGGCCGCGTACGACTGGCGCACCACGTCCTCGGGCGAGGCCTTCGGCACCTCGAGCGCGCGCACCATGTCGGTATCGATCGGGCCGGCATGGAAGCCCACCACCTGCGTGCCCTGCGCGCGCAGCTCGTGGCGCAGGCCGTTGGTCAGCGCCCAGGCCGCGGCCTTGCTCACGCCGTAGGCGCCGATCATCGGCGTGTTGGCCCAACTGAAGAGCGACAGCAGGTTGAGCATCGCGCCGCCGCCGTTGCGGCCCAGCACGCCCGCGAAGGCGCGGCTCATGTGCAGCATGCCGAACAGGTTGGTCTCGAGCTGCTCGCGCAGCACGGCCACGGGGTCGGCCTCGGCATCACCGCCGACGAAGCCGCCGAGCCGGCCGATGCCCGCGTTGTTGATCAGCAGCGTCACGTCGCGGCAATCGGCCGCGGCCTGGGCGACCTGCGCGGGATCGCGCACGTCGAGCCGGATCGGCAGCACGCCCAGCAGCGGGATCTGCGAGGGCTCGCGCGCGGCGGCATAGACCTTGGCGGCGCCGAGCGCCAGGGCCTGGCGGGCGAATTCGAGGCCGAGGCCACGGTTGGCGCCCGTCACGAATACGACGGAACCTTGGATCTTCATGGTGTTTCCTTGTGCGCCGCAGCGCGGGGTGAGTCAAACGGTGGCCAGGGCGATCTGGTGCAGGAACAGGGTGCGGCGATGGCGAAAGCCGAGCCGCTCGTAGAGCGCGATGGCATTCGCGTTGTCGCTGAGCACGTGCAGGAAGGCGGTCTCGCCGCGCGCCTCGATGCGCGCGCGCAGCAGGTTCACGAGGCCGGCGGCGAGGCCGCGTCCGCGCCAGGGGTCGTCGACGCAGACCGCGCTGATCTCGGCGTGGCCGTTGAAGCGCATGCGCTCGCCGGCCATGGCCACGAGCAGGCCCTGGTCGCGGACGCCGAGGTAGTCGCCCATCTCGAGCGTGCGCGGGCCGAAGGGGCCGGGCCGGGTGCGGGCGACGAGGGCCAGGGCATCGGGCACGTCGGAGGCGTTCAACGGCGTGGCCTGCAGCTGCGCCGCGCGGCCCGTGCCGGGCTGCAGCGCGACCATCTGGTGGACCTGGCCCAGCAGCCTGGCCTGCAGGCCATCGATGCCGGCGACGGGCGCGAGCGTGGGCACCATGACGCGATCGTCCGGGCCCAGCAGCGCACGCAGGGCCTCGAAGGCGGCCGGGCTTTCCTCGACCAGTCCCGCGAACGGCGCGACCTCGGGGTGGTAGCGGCGGGCCAGGGCGTTGCCGTGGCCCAGGTGGGCCTGGAGGCCGGCCAGCGCGGTCCAGGCCGAACGGTCCAGGGGGGAGTCGATGGGCGATGTCATGGTCCCTAGCGTAGGCGGGTCCTCCCCAGGGCGCCATGGTCGTAAATGACAATATTGGTATCATTCACGCCATGATGAAGATCGCGATCCTGGCGCTCGATGGCGTGTTCGACACCGGCCTCAGCGTGTTCCTCGACCTGTTCTCCGCGGCCAACGAGGTGGCGGCCGAGCAGGGCGCGGCGCGGCCGCCCTTCGAGCTGCGCGTGGTCGGCGTGCGCCAGCGCATCCGCACCGCGCATGGCCTGACCATGGTGGTGGACCCCGCGGACGAGATGCGCCAGCCCGACTGGGTGCTGGTGCCCGCGCTCAACACCAAGCAGCCCGCGCGGCTGGTCGAGGCGCTGGGCCGGCGCGACGTGCGCGATGCCATGGCCATGCTGCGCAGCTGGCATGCGCAGGGCAGCGGCGTGGGCGGCGCCTGCATCGCGAGCTTCCTGCTGGCCGAGACCGGCCTGCTCGACGGCCAGGAGGCCACCACCATGTGGCCGCTGGCGCCGCTGTTCCGCGAACGCTATCCGCAGGTGCGGCTCGACGAGTCGCGCATGGTGGTGGCCTCGGGCCGCGTGGTCACGGCCGGCGCGGCGATGGGGCATCTCGATCTCGCGCTGTGGCTGATGCGCCAGGCGAGCCCCGAGACCGCCGCGCTGGTCTCGCGCCTGATGCTGGTCGACAAGCGGCCCTCGCAGGCGCAATACATCATTCCCGACCACCTCGCGCATGCCGACCCGCTGATCGAGCGCTTCGAGCGCTGGGCCCGCGAACGCCTCGCGCGGGGTTTCTCGCTGCACGATGCGGCGGACGCGCTCGCGGTCAGCCCGCGCACCTTGCAGCGGCGCATGGAGGCCGTGCTCGGCAAGTCGCCGCTGGCCTTCTTCCAGGACCTGCGCGTCGAGCATGCGCAGCACCTGGTCTCGATCGGCCAGGGCCTCGAGGAGATCGCGAGCGAGGTCGGCTATGCCGATGCCGCGACCGTGCGCAGCCTGCTGCGGCGCAAGCTGGGGCGCGGGGTGCGGGAGCTGCGTTCGGCGCTGGCTTAGAGCGCGGTCGTCGATGCGCGGACCGGGGTTCGCGCATGCCGATGTCGCGATGGAGACTCGGTCCGCAATGCATCCGAATTGGCGCGCCAATGCCAGGAGGCATTGCCATTTCTATTTGCGTTGCTCAACGCATTGGCGAAATAGCTGTGTCCCGCTCGACACGTCCGACGTCCCCGCGGACATTCGGCGCTCTGCATCACCGCAATTCGACGCATGAGCGGGTGCACGCAGTACGTCTTTTATTCGTAATGAGATAAGTTCTCATTCGAATTGATCGCGTCGTCAGACGGCAACAAGTTCTGCAAACCAAAGGTAAAGATGCCGTAAATCGATAGTGCGAGTCATTATCATTTGCGGATACTTTGTTACGCCGATGTCACCTCCAGTGCACAGCCGCGTGACCGCGGGCGCCGCGCGCCGGCAGCGCTTTCACCTCGACAAATCACTCACAACATGACCTACATCAGAAGCCGCAAGCACTCGACTTCGCGCTATCTCAACGCGCACGCCGCCACCAGGACCGCCGCCACCCTGGTCGCGCTCGGATCGGTCGGCGCGGCGCATGCGCAGGGCGCGCTGAAGGAGGTGCAGGTCGATGCGGCGCCCGACTACAAGGTGGAGCAGTCCTCGTCCTCGAAGCAGACGGCACCGCTGCTCGACACGCCCAAGTCCGTCACCGTCATCCCGCAGGAAGTGATGACGCAGATCAACGCGACGACGCTGACCGAGGCGCTGCGCACCACGCCCGGCATCACCTTCGGCGCCGGGGAGGGCGGCAACCCGGTCGGCGACCGGCCATTCCTGCGCGGCTACGACAGCCAGGCCAGCACCTTCGTCGACGGCCTGCGCGACATCGCGCCGAGCACGCGCGAGGTCTTCAACCTCGAGTCGGTGGAAGTGGTCAAGGGACCGGACTCGACCTCGGGCGGACGCGGCGGCGCCGGCGGCACGATCAACCTCTACACCAAGGCACCGAAGCAGGAGAACTTCTTCCTCGGCTCGGTGGGACTGGGCAGCGACAAATACCACCGCGAGACGATCGACTGGAACCGAAGCTTCGGCGAGAACGGCGCCTTCCGCCTGAACCTGATGGACTTCGGCGCCGACGTCGCGGGCCGCAACGGCCCGAGCAACAAGCGCTTCGGCATCGCGCCCTCGATCAGCTGGGGCCTGGGCACGCCCACGCGCGTGACGCTGTCGCTGTTCCACATGCGCACCGACGACGTGCCCGACGGCGGCATCCCCTACTACCTGCCCGCGAGCTTCCCGCGCTTCGGCGTGGTCGAGCTCCAGCCGACCTACGGCTTCGACCGCAAGAACTGGTACGGCGTCGAGGGCCGAGACTTCCGCAAGGACAAGTCCGACTCGGTCACCTTGCAGGTCGAACACGACATCTCGCCCGAGATGAAGCTGCGCAACATCACGCGCTTCACCAAGAGCAGCATGGACTACATCTGGACCCAGCCCGACGACAGCCAGGGCAACGTGGCGCGCGGCCTGGTGTGGCGCCGCTTCAACGGCAGCATGCGCGACATCGACACCTTCGCGAACGCCACCGAGCTCAGCGGCAAGCTGCAGACCGGCAGCGTCAAGCACAGCTACGTCACGGGCCTGGAGCTGTCGCGCGAACGCGCCGACAACGACAGCTACACCCAGGTCAACCGCGCCTACACGGCGCAGCAGAAGTGCCCGGGCGGCGCCGGCGTGGGCTCGAGCTTCGTCTGCACGAGCCTGTACTACCCCACGTCCAGCGATCCGTGGCTGGGCACCTTCGTGCCCAACGGCAACCCGACCAGCTACCGCACCGACACCGCGTCGCTCTACGGCTTCGACAGCATCGAGCTGTCGCCGCAGTGGATCGTCAACGCGGGCCTGCGCCTGGACAGCTACAAGACGCAGCAGACCAACCCCTATCCCAGCACCACCGCCACGGGCGGCATGGCGCTGCCGGTGCTCACCAGCGGCATCCGCACGAAGTTCGAGCGCAACGACACGCTGCTGAACTACCAGCTCGGCGTGGTCTACAAGCCCGCCACCAACGGCAGCATCTATGCATCGATCGGAACCTCCTCCACGCCGGGCGGCAACAGCCTGGGCCAGGGCTCGGAGAGCCAGGCCCTCAGCGGCACCGTGGGCGGCGTGGCCAACACCGCGATCGACCTGAAGCCGGAGAAGAACCGCAGCATCGAGCTCGGCACCAAGTGGGACCTGCTGGAGCGCAAGCTGTCGCTGACCGGCGCGATCTTCCAGATCGAGACCACCAACGCGCGCATCACCAACCCGACCGACGGCACCGTGTCGCTGGCCGGGGACAAGCAGGTGCGCGGCTTCGAGCTCGGCTTCTCGGGCAACATCACGCACCAGCTCTCGGTCTTCGGCGGCTACACCCTGCTCGACAGCAAGGGCAAGAACCTCGGCCAGAGCAGCACCACCGACGCCAACGGCCGCACGGTCTACGTGCCCAACGCCGGCACGGGCCAGCCCTTCCCGAACACGCCGAAGCACAGCGCGAGCATCTGGGCGACCTACAAGCCCACCTCCGACTGGACCTTCGGCCTGGGCGCCTTCTACCAGAGCGAGGTCTACGGCGGCTTCGCCTGGGCGGCCGGCACGGGCGGCGCCACGCTGATCAAGCGCAGCGTTCCGGGCTACACCCGCATCGACGCGATGGCCGGCTACCGCGTGAACAAGAGCTTCAACCTGCAGCTCAACGTCCAGAACCTGACCGACCGCATCTACTACAACACGGCCTACTCGACGCACTACGCGAACATCGCTCCGGGCCGTTCGGTGACGCTGACGGGCAACTTCTCGTTCTGATCGCCGAAACGCTTGATGCGACGACGAGCGTGAGCAGCGAAGGCGCATCCCCCGCGTTCGTGTTCCCCAACGCGAGCGCGCTCAACACCCTGACGCGCGCGCAATGGGACGCGCTGCTCGCCGGCCCGCCTGAGCGCGCCGCGACCTGGCTGTCGGCGGCCGCCCATGCGGGGCATGCCGAAGCGCAGGCGGTGCTCGGGCAATGGCTGCTCGACGGCCGGGGCGTGGCGCGCAACGAGGCCTCGGCCTTCGCCTGGTTCCAGCGCGCGGCCGAGCAGCGCCATCCGATGGCGGCCAACATGCTCGGACGCTGCTTCGAGCATGGCTGGGGCACCGCGCCCGATCCGCAACGCGCGGCGAGCGCGTACCGCGCGAGCGCCGAGCTCGGCCTCGACTGGGGCATGTACAACCTCGCCAACCTGCTGGCGACGGGGCGCGGCGTCGCGCTGGACCACGCCGCGGCCTTCGACTGGTACCGGCGCGCGGCGGCGCTCGGCCATGCGCGTTCGATGAACATGCTCGGCCGCTACCACGAGGACGGCCTCGTCGTGCCACGGGACCGGGACCAGGCCCGCGCGCTCTATCGGGCGTCGGCCGAGGCCGGCGACTTTCGCGGTCGTTTCAGCCACGCGAGCATGCTGGCCGAGCAGGGCGAGATCGACGCGGCGGTGCGCTGGTTCGAACGCATTCCGGAAACCGCGCCGAAGCACTACCTGGCCGAGGTCGTCCAGCGGCTGCGGGCCTCGCCGCTGGCGGCGCTCAGGGAGGTCGCGGACCGCCTGGAGGCCCAGGCGGCGGCGCGCGCCTGAAGACGGCCTCGCGATCCGCTACCTGCGCAGCCCGCGCAGCACGAACCAGAACACCACCGCGAGCGGGATCGCCAACGCGAGGTCGGCGGCCCACTTGAGCGCCGCATCGCTCGTGACGCAGGCCACGCCGAGCCCCAGGCAGATGCACAGCGCGAGCAGCTTCGGCATGCGCCAGGTCGACGGGCTGCCTTCGGTGGCCGCCTCGGGCTCGCCGCGCGGACGTGGTTGCGGCGCCTCCGCGACGCGCCGCCGCCGCACGACCCACAGGTACAGGCCGCTGACCAGCACCGCGATCGCGAGCAGGTCCAGCACCAGCCACATCCATTTCATCGGCAGCCCGCCGTAGTCGCCGAAGTGCAGCGGCTGCGAGACGAACAGCGCCTTCACGTACCAGGGCATCTCGCGGATGTCGCTCAGCGCCCCGGTGGCCGCGTCGACCAGCGCGGGCTTGAGGATGCGCATCGACAGCGGCGTGGCGCCGCGCAGGTAGACGCCGAAGTGATGCGGGGTGGCGAAGTTCGTGCCCGGCAGGAACACCGACTGCACCTCCATGCCCGGCGCCGCGGCGCGCGCGGTGGCGACGGCGGCATCGATCGAGCCGATCCGCCCGGGCGGCGGCAGGCCGCGGTAAGGGCCCGTCATCTGCGGCAGCACCTCGGCGCGCCAGTGCGCGGCGATCGGGTCGTGCAGCGTGTTGATCGCGCCCGTGGTGCCCACCACCAGCAGCCAGGCCGCGATGCCGATGCCGACCAGGTTGTGCAGGTCGAGCCAGCGCGCGCGCCGGCCGGCACGCACGGTGCCGAAGCGCAGCTTGCGCATGAAGGGTCCGTAGACCACCACGCCCGAGACCACCGACGCCACCAGCAGCAAGCCCATGGCGCCGAGCAGCAGCGCGCCCGGCAAGCCCGCGAGCAGGTTCTTGTGCAGCTCGAGCACGGTGTCCATGAAACCGCCGGTGCGCGGCGGCGGCAACTGCAGCAAGGTGCCGTCGCGCAGGTCGAAGGTATGGCGGCGCAGTTGCGCGAACGGCGCCTGCGGATCGGGGCCGGTGGCGATCACGACCGTGGGCGGCTCGGTGGAACCCGGCGCGGGGCGCGAGAAGCCGAGCGACACCGCCACGCTGCCGGGATGGTCCGCGAGCGCGCGCGCCACCAGCGCATCGAGCATGGGCGCGACGGCGTCGGCGGCCGGCTGCTGGCGCGCGGGCGGCGGGTCGAGCCAGTCCTCGATCTCGTCGTGGAAGATCAGCGGCAGGCCGGTGACGCAGGTCAGCAGCAGCAGGGCGGTCGCGATCAGGCTGGTCCAGCGGTGCACCGCGGACCACAGCCGAAGCCGGGCCTGGCTCACCATTGGTAGCTCAGCGAGGCGATCACCGTGCGGCGGTTGCCCAGGGTGCAGCCCGAGGTGGTGTTGCAGGTGGAGATGTAGTAGCGGTCGGCGAGGTTCGAGGCCGTGAGGCTCAGGCGCGCGCCGCGTAGTGAAGGACTGGCGCGGCCCAGGTCGTAGCGCAGGCCGATGTCGACCAGCGTGTAGGCCGGCATGCGGTAGAGGTTGCTGGCGTCGAAGGTGGCGCCGATGCGGCGCACGCCGGCCGACAGGCCCAGGCCCGCGAGGGCGCCGCGCTGCAGTTCGTAATCGAGCCACAGCGAGCCCTGGTGGTCGGGCGTGCCGTAGAGCCGCGCACCCACTTCCGAGGGCGTGTTGCTGCGCGTGATGCGGTGGTGCAGCCAGGCGTAGGCGGCCGTGAGGTTCAGGCCCGCCATCAGCTCGGTCTTGGCCTCGAGCTCGAGGCCGCGCACGCGCACCTCGCCGGTCTGCACGTTGAAGCCGGTGTTCGCGAGGTCGGGCGTGACACGGTTCTGCTCGGTGAGCTCGAAGGCCGAGGCCGTGAACAGGCCGATGCCGCTGGCCGGCTGGTACTTGAGGCCGGCCTCGACCTGCTTGCCCGTGGTGGGCTTGAAGGGAACGCCGCCGAAGCTGCTGCCCGACACCGGCTGGAACGAGGTCGCGTAGCTCACATAGGGCGCGGCGCCGTTGTCGAACAGGTAGCCCAGGCCGATGCGGCCGGTGGTCTTGCTGTCGCTCTGCTGCGTGGCGGTGCTGGCGCGCCGGTTCACGGTGCGGGTCTTGGCATCGTCGTGCCGCAGGCCCAGCGTGGCGATCCAGCCGCCCAGGCGCATCTGGTCCTGGAAGTACAGGCCGGTCTGCTCGAGCCGCGAGGTGGTGTTGCTGAGGTTGAAGCCGGGGTCGACGATCGGCTGCCCGTAGACCGGCGCATAGACGTCGAGGCTGGGCGCGGCGCGACGGCCGAAATCGAAGTCGCCGATCTCGCGGCGGTGGTCGATGCCGATCAAGGCATCGTGGCGCACGGAGCGGGTGTCGAAGCGCAGCGCGAGCTGGTTGTCGATGCTGAAGGTGCTGGCATTGGCCGCGGTGTTGGCGGCGGTGCGACGCAGCGTGCGCTGGTCGGGCAGCAGGCCGCCGGTCTGCAGGATGGTGATGGCGCGGCCCTCGAACTCGGTGCGCGCGGCGCGCATGTTCTGGCGGAAGCTCACGGTGTCGCTGAAGCGGTGCTCGAAGCTGTAGCCGAGCCAGCTCTGGTCGCGGCTGAGGCGGTCGAAGTCCGGCTCGCCCGCATAGCGCTCGAACGGCAGGCGGCCGTTGATGTTGGGCCGCAGCGTGCCCTGGATCGGCAGGTAGTTGAACAGCGTGTGGGCGTTGCGCTCGGTCTGGTGGTAGGCCTGCAGCGTGAAGCTGGTGCGCGCGTCGGGCTGCCAGGTGATGGAGGGCGCGATCAGCCGGCGGTCGTTGTCGACGAAGTCGACCTGCGTGCCCGCCTCGCGCGCCAGCGCCACCAGCCGGTAGCGCAGCGTGCCCTCGGCGTTGAGCGGGCCGCTGAGGTCGGCCGCGACCTGCTTGCGCCCGAAGCTGCCGGCCTGCAGCTCGATCTCGCGCTGCGGCGTTTCTGTCGGGCGCTTGCTCACCATGTTCACGATGCCGCCGGGGCCGCTCTGGCCATAGAGGCCCGACGACGGCCCCTTGAGCACCTCGACGCGCTCGAGCACGTAGGGATCGACCACCGCGCTCGCGAAGCCGCTGCCGGCGGCACCGTAGGGCAGCTGCACGCCATCGAGGTAGAGGTCGGGGCGGAAGCCGCGCACCTGGGTGTAGATGTCGAACTGCGAGGTGGCGCCGAAGGTCTCCGACAGCACGCCGGCCGTGTAGCGCAGGGTCTGGCCGAGGTTCTGCGCGCCCTGGGCGTCGATCTCGCGCGCGGTCACGACGTTGACGGTCTGCGGCACCTCGAGCAGCGGCGTGTCGGACTTGGTCGCGGTGGCGCTGCGCGTGGCGGCGAAGCGCACGG
>NZ_JBZAYE010000228.1:0-10456 GCF_058244205.1 Variovorax sp. 20P10.2.4 | reverse complement strand
GCGGGTGGCCCGTCGGTGGGGAGGGATTCGTTCTTCGTGGTCATGGGAGGTCGGTCGGCGGCAGGCTCATTCCAGGCCGAGCGCGGCATTCACCTTGGCCAGTTCCTCGGCCAGCGCGCGCACGGGTTCGGCCAGGGCCTTGCGCTGCGCCTCGTCGAGCGACGCGGGCTTGAAGCCCTCGCCTTCGCGGTACGGCGCGAGCGCGGCGTCGAAGGCGGCGAAGCGTTCGTCCACGCTCTTCTGCAGCGCGGGCGCCGCCTTCACCAGCAGCGGCTGCAGCAGGTCGGCGATCTTCTTCGTGCCTTCGTAGCTGCCCTGCAGGTTCGCGAGTTCGGCATGGCCGTAATGGTCCTCGCCGCCCGCGGGCAGGTTGTCGGCCACGCGGCGCAGCAGCTTCGAGGCCGAGCTCGCGAGCCGCTCGGGCGGCATGTTCAGGCCGCGCAGCCGTTCCTTGAGCACGCCGATGTCGGCGATCAGTTGCGCCACCACCGGAGTCAAGGACTTCAGGTCGTTCTGGTCGTACAGCGCGTACTCGATGCGGTGGAAGCCCGTGAAGCCGGCATCGGCCTCGCGCTTCTCGAAGTAGTCGGCGCGCGCGTTGATGCGCGTGTCGAGGTCGGCGAACAGCTCGGCCATCGGCTCGATGCGCTTGTAGGCCAGGTGGGCGGGCGCATAGAGTGCCCTCGCCTGCTGCAGGTCGCCGGCCTGGACCGCGTCGGACAGCGCGCGCACCGCGTCCTCGAGCGTGCCGGCCTCCAGGCGCAGGAAGGTCTGGTACTCGGCCAGCGCGCCCACGTAGTTGACCAGCGAGGGCCGCGCCGCCTCGGCCTCGGAGGCGGCCGAGGGCGTCACGCGCAGCTTGCCGCGCGGGTTGCTCAGCAGGCCGCAGGTGATCGCGAAATCGCCCGGCTGCAGCTTCACCGTCATGGTCTGCGAGAAGCCCGGCGCGATGTTCTCGCGCTCCTCCACCACCATCACGCCATCGAGGATCTCCCACTCGAGCGCGCGGTTCGACTGGTTGACGATGGTGAAGGTGGTGCGCCCGGCCGGCACCGTGATCTCGTTGGGCTCGCAGACATTGCCGCGGATCGTGACGGTGACCGCGTTGTCGGCGGCCTTCGGCGGCGCCTGGCGCGCGTGGTTGGAGGCATACCAGAAGGCCGCGAGGCCGGCGAGCGCCAGCAGGGCCGACGCGGCGACCGCCGCGCGCATCAGGTTGGAAGAAGCGGCCTTGGGTTCGGGAGAGGAAGGGGACATCGAGGGGTTTCAGCCGGCCGCAGCCGCGCGCGGCGCCGGCACGGCCGGACGCAGGAAGAAGAACAGGGCGACGGCCAGGAAGGCCAGGTAGACGACGACCTCGCCCACCACTGGCGCGGCCTGGTAGCCGAGCAGGCCCGACAGCACGGCGCCCAGCGGGCTGTCCATCGGCAGGGTCTCGCTCATGTCGAAGACCACCGTCTGCAGGTGGTTCCAGACGCCGCCCTCGTGCAGCTTGCGCAGCACGCCGGCCAGCAGGCCCGCGGCCACCAGCAGGATGAACAGGCCGGTGAAGCGGAAGAAGCGCCGCAGGTCGAGCCGCACGCCGCCCGAGTAGAGGCCGTAGCCGACCACCACCGACACCGCGATGCCGGCAAGCGCGCCCACGGGCGCTTCCCAGCCGCTGCTCTGCTGGAAGATCGCGAGCAGGAAGAACACCGACTCCAGGCCCTCGCGCGCGACCGCGAGGAACACCATGCCGATCAGCGCCCAGCCCTGGCCGTCCGAGCCCTTGGCGAGCGCCTGGTCGATCGAGGCCTGCAGCTCGCCCTTGATCGAGCGCGCGGCCTTGCGCATCCAGAACACCATCGAGGTCAGCATCACCACCGCGATCAGCCCGACCACGCCCTCGAACAGCTCCTGCTGCTTCTGCGGGAATTCGGCCGCGAGCAGTTGCAGCCCGGCGCCCGCGAACAGCGACAGCGCGGTGGCCAGCAGCACGCCGACCCACACCGCGGGCATCAGCGCGCCGCGCCCGCTCTGCTGGAGGTAACTGGCGACGATGCCGACGATCAGCGCGGCTTCGATGCCTTCGCGCAGCATGATGAGAAAGGGGATGAGCATCGGCTTCGGAATTCAGGGCGAGAGGAGCCCTCCGGAACCGGCGCGATCAGCGGCGCTGCATGTCGGCTCCCCGGAGGAGCGGACGAGGATAACCCATCAAACAAGAACCATTCTCATCTGATGGGCTTTTCTTACCGAATGGTAATGAAAGCCCTGTGACAGGCAGGGTCAGACCGCCAGTTCGACGATGCGCGCGTCGACCGCGCCACCCTCGATCCGCAGCTCGGCAACGGCGATCGGCAGGCTGAAGCGCCGCGGCCCCGCGCTGCCCGGGTTCACGTAGAGCACGCCGCCGCGTTCCTCGATCCTGGGCTTGTGCGAATGGCCCGAGATCACCACGCGCACGCCGGTCGCGGCCGGGTCGATGGCGAGCTGCGCGAGATCGTGAATGGCATAGAGATGCACGCCGCCGAAGGCCACGCGCTCGGTCTCGGCAATGCCCTCGGCCCAGGCCTCGCGGTCGTTGTTGCCGCGCACCACGGTCAGCGGCGCGATCGCGCGCAGGGCCTCGAGGATGGCGGGACTGCCGATGTCGCCGCCGTGCACGATGAAGTCGCAGCCCTGCAGGGCCGCCACGGCCTGCGGGCGCAGCAGGCCGTGGGTGTCGGAGATCAGTCCGACGCGCGTCACCGAAATCAGGCGGCCAGCAGCTGCCGCAGCACGAACGGCAGGATGCCGCCGTGCTTGTAGTAGTCGACCTCGATCGGCGTGTCGATGCGCAGGCGCACCGTCACCTCCTGGTGCGTGCCGTCGGGGCGGTGCACGACCAGCTTCACGTCCATCTGCGGCTTGAGCTCGCCGCCGATCACCACGTCGATCTGCTCGTCGCCCGTGAGGCCCAGCGTCTGCCAGGAATCGGCGCCGCGGAACTGCAGCGGCAGCACGCCCATGCCGACCAGGTTGGCGCGGTGGATGCGCTCGAAGCTGCGCGCCACCACGGCCTTGATGCCCAGCAGCTGCGTGCCCTTGGCGGCCCAGTCGCGCGACGAGCCGGTGCCGTACTCCTCGCCGCCGAACACCACCGTGGGCGTGCCCTGGGCGATGTACTTCATGGCCGCGTCGTAGATGAACATCTTCTCGTTGCCGGGCTGGAACAGCGTGACGCCGCCCTCCTCCTGCGTGCCGTTGGCGTCCGGCGGAATCATCAGGTTCTTGATGCGCACGTTGGCGAAGGTGCCGCGCATCATCACGTCGTGGTTGCCGCGGCGCGAGCCGTAGCTGTTGAAGTCGGCCTTGGGCACGCCGTGCGCCTTGAGCCAGATGCCCGCGGGCGAGCTTTCCTTGATCGAGCCGGCCGGCGAGATGTGGTCGGTGGTGATCGAGTCGCCGAACAGCGCCATGATGCGCGCGCCCTTGAAGCCCGCGTCCGAGGCGTGCGGCTTCATCTTGAAGCCCTCGAAGAACGGCGGCTCGGCGATGTAGGTCGAGGTGGGCCAGTCGTAGACCTGGCCCGTGGTGCCCTTGATGCTGCTCCAGAACTTGCCCGGGTCGGTCTTGACCTTGTCGTAGTTGGCGCGGAACGACTTGGCGTTCATCGCGAAGCGCAGGTTCTGGTCGATCTCCTTCGGCGTGGGCCAGATGTCGCCGAGGTAGACGTCCTTGCCGCCCTTGCCCTTGCCCACCGGCTGGGTCATCAGGTCGACCATCACGTTGCCCGCGATCGCGAAGGCCACCACCAGCGGCGGCGAGGCCAGGAAGTTGGCCTTGAGGTTCGGATGGATGCGCGCCTCGAAGTTGCGGTTGCCCGAGAGCACGGCCGCGCCGATCAGGTCGTTCTTGGTGATGATCTCGTTGATCTCGGGCGTGAGGTCGCCCGCGTTGCCGATGCAGGTGGTGCAGCCGTAGCCCGCGAGGTAGAAGCCCAGCTTCTCGAGGTAGGGCAGCAGGCCGGCCTTCTCGAGGTACTCGGTCACGATGCGCGAGCCGGGCGCCAGCGAGGTCTTGACGTGCGGCTTGACCGAGAGGCCGGCTTCCACCGCCTTCTTGGCCAACAGGCCCGCGGCCAGCATCACGCTCGGATTCGAGGTGTTGGTGCACGAGGTGATGGCGGCGATCAGCACGTCGCCGTTGCCGATGGTCACCTCGCCCTTGGACTTGGACGGCGCCGCCGGCGCGGTGGCGCTCACGTGCGCGGCCGCCTTGGTCGTGCGGTTGGCCACCATCTCGACCAGGTCGCGCGGCGCGCCCGGCGCGGGCGCGGCGGTCTCCTCGTCGTTGCCGGCGCCGGCCGGCGCGAGCGGATAGCGCAGCTTGAGCTTGTCGGCCGGCTGGTTGAAGCCGTTGGCGTCGTTGGGCTTGCTGTAGAGCTCGGAGAACTTGGTCGACAGGTGGCCCAGATCGATGCGGTCCTGCGGCCGCTTCGGGCCGGCCAGGCTCGGCGAGACGGTGCCGAGGTCGAGGCGCACGACCTTGGTGTAGTCGATGTCGCCGGGGTTGGGCATGCCGAACAGGCCCTGCGCCTTGTAGTAGGCCTCGAAGCGCTCGACCTCCTCCTTGGTGCGGCCGGTGCCCTCGAAGTAGGCGACCGTCATCTCGTCGACCGGGAAGAAGCCCATGGTGGCGCCGTACTCGGGCGCCATGTTGCCGATGGTGGCGCGGTCGGGCACGGCGATCGAGGCGGCGCCCGGGCCGAAGAACTCGACGAACTTGCCCACCACCTTCTCGGCGCGCAGGATCGCGGTGACGAACAGCACCAGGTCGGTGGCGGTCACGCCCTCGCGCAGCTTGCCGGTGAGCTCGAAGCCCACCACGTCGGGCGTGAGCATGTAGACCGGCTGGCCCAGCATCGCGGCCTCGGCCTCGATGCCGCCCACGCCCCAGCCGACCACGCCCACGCCGTTGATCATGGTGGTGTGGCTGTCGGTGCCGACCAGCGAGTCGGGGTAGTAGACCGGGACCTCGCCCTTGTCGTTCGGGTTCGAATAGACGCCGCGCGCGAAGTACTCGAGGTTGACCTGGTGCACGATGCCGAAGCCCGGCGGCACGACGCGGAAGGTGTCGAAGGCCTGCATGCCCCACTTCATGAACTGGTAGCGCTCGTTGTTGCGCTGGAACTCGAGCTTCATGTTGAGGTCGAGCGCCTTGGGCGTGCCGTAGTAGTCGACCATCACCGAGTGGTCGACCACCAGGTCGACCGGCACCAGCGGCTCGATGGTCTTGGGCGACTTGCCGAGCTTGGCGGCCACGCTGCGCATGGCGGCCAGGTCGGCCAGCAGCGGCACGCCGGTGAAGTCCTGCAGCACCACGCGGGTCACGACGAAGGGGATCTCGTCGGTGCGCTCGGCGTTCGGCGCCCAGTGGGCCAGTTCCTCGACGTGCTTGGCCGACACCTTCTGGCCGTCGCAATTGCGCAGCACCGACTCGAGCACGATGCGGATCGACACCGGCAGCCGATCGACGCTCGGATGCTGCTTGGCCAGCTCCTTGAGGGACCAGTACTTGCCGGCCTTGCCCGATGCGGTCTTGAAGGTCTTGAGGGTGGACGCAAAGGCGTGAGCCGGTGCTTTGGCCATGTGTGGGACTCCTTGGGGAATGTGTTCGTGAAGCGCCTCAAAGGTTAGCAGGGATGAATGTCAATTGCTGTAGTCAGGCATCGCATCGGCGGGGGCGAAAGGCCATGGCGGCCATTGACAAAAAGGCCTCCCGCGTGGCCACGAAAAAGGCGCCCTCGCGGGGCGCCTCGGCAGTCTGCTGGCGGGAGACGGTCAGGCCAGCGCCATCCGCGCCATCGGCCGGCTCGCGCGCAGCCCGCTCCATTGCAGCTCGGCCAGCACCAGCACGCACACCGCCTGCGCCAGCACCCAGGCCACGCCCAGCGCGGTCACCGGGAACAGGCCACCGGCCAGCAAGGCGGCGCAGGCCACGGCCCAGCCCAGGTTGCCGAGCATGACCACGCCGATCAGCGTGCGCGGCGGGGTGGCGCGGCTGGCCATGAAGGCGGCGGCGGCGGCATAGGCCAGCAGGAACACGCCGGTGCCCAGCAGCAGCGCGGCCGGCAGGCCGGTGAGACGGGCCAGGGTGTCGGTGAAAGCGACCTGCAGCGCGCCGGTGCCGGCGCAGGAGGCGGCGTCGGCCCACATCACGCGGGGCAGGAAACGCGGCGAGGCGAAGAGCGTGGAACGTGCGGTCATGAGGTTTCTCCTTCGGTTCGGGTGGTACGCCGCAGAACAGTCCTGCTGCGTTGGGGTCGATGATTCCGGGACCGGCGCACAGCGTCCATGACCTGCCAGGTCATGGCGATGCGCGGCCCGCGCGCCAGAATGCGGCCCCATGAACACCCCCCGCCCCCACCCCACGAAGCCCGGCCAGCCGGGCGCGCGCGATCCCTTCGGCGTGCACCTGCGGCACTGGCGCACGCACCGCCGCCTGAGCCAGCTCGACCTGGCGCAGGAGGCCGAGGTCTCGACCCGGCACCTGAGCTACGTGGAAACCGGCCGCGCCGCCCCCAGCCGAGAGATGGTGCTGCGGCTGGCCGAGCGGCTGGACGTGCCGCTGCGCGAACGCAACGCGCTGCTGGTGGCCGCGGGCTTCGCGCCCATGTACCGCCAGCGCTCGCTCGACGACCCGGCCATGGCCTCGGCGCGCCGCGCGGTCGACCTGGTGCTCAAGGGCCACGAACCCTTCCCCGCGCTGGCGGTGGACCGCCACTGGAACCTGGTGGCCTACAACGCGCTGGTGCCGCTGTTGATGGAAGGCGCGTCGGCCGAGCTGGTGACGCCGCCGGTCAACGTGCTGCGCCTGAGCCTGCGGCCCGACGGGCTGGCCTCGCGCATCGCCAACCTCGCGCAATGGCGCGCCCACCTGCTCGAGCGGCTGCAGCAGCAGATCGCGGCCACCGGCGACCGCGTGCTGGTCGAGCTGCACGACGAGCTCGCGGCCTACCCCGTGCCCCACGTCGGCCACGACACCCCGCCCGCGGGCGGCGAGCTGTCGGGCGTGGTGGTGCCGTTCCAGCTCGTGACGCCGAACGGCGTGCTGAGCTTCATCAGCACCACCACCATCTTCGGCACGCCGGTGGACATCACGTTGCAGGAACTCGCGGTGGAGTCGTTCTTTCCGGCCGATGCGCAGACGGCGGCGGCCCTGCCGGCGCTGGTTGCGCAGGCGAAGGCGCAGGCTGGCGCGGCGGGCTGAGCGCGCCCTCGCCCGCCTCGTCTTCGTCGCGCGCCTTCGGCCCCGGCACGTCGTCGACCTGGATCACCTTGTCGGCCGCGCGCAGATAGGCCAGCGCGAGCGCCGGATCGGCCGCCGTGCGGGCCGCGGCCTCGAGCGAGTTCGTGCGCCGCAGCACCTTGTTGAGGGCCGCGGTTTCCTCGCCGAGCCGGTCGCCGAGTTCCAGCGCGCTCATCAGGTCGCGCAGGCCGCCGGCCGCGGGTTCGCTGAGATCGGGCACCAGCCGCTCGACCACGTCGGGCCGGGTGCGCAGCGTCTCGGCCAGCGCCAGCAGCTGCACGTCGCGCAGCGGCGCCAGGTGCGCGGTGCGCCGCAGCACCAGCGCGCCGATGAAGCGCCGGCCCGGCGTGGGCAGGTTGGCATAGAGGTCGTGCAGGATCGCCGCCGCCTGGTCGAGCTGCACGCGGATCGCGGCCTGCGCGAAGGGCAGCATCTCGGGCGCTGCCTCCACGCCATAGCGCCAGACGCAGGCGCTCGCCAGGTACAGGTGGGCCAGCACGTCGCCGAGCCGCGCCGACAGCAGTTCCATGCGCTTGAGCTTGCCGCCGAGCATGCCCATGGCGAGGTCGGCGGTGAGCGCGTACTTGGCGCTCATGCGCGCGATCAGCCGGGCCTCGGACGCCAAGGCCTCGGGCGGGCGGCCCAGCACCGGCGCGCCGAACAGGCTGTGCCAGAGGTTGCGCGCCACGTGCCCGCCATGCGCCATCAGCGCCTTGCCGAGCGCGGTCTCGTCGTTGGCCTGCACCGCGGCCATCTCGTCGAGCACGTGCGGATGGCAGCGCACCGCGCCCTGGCCGAACACGATCAGCGCGCGCGTGAGGATGTTGGCGCCCTCCACCGTGATCGCGATCGGCGCCTGCCTGTAGGCCACGCCCAGCAGGTTCGAGGGGCCTGAAATGATGCCCTTGCCGCCGAGGATGTCCATGCCGTGGTTGACCGCGCGCCGGCCGGCCTCGGTCAATTGCACCTTGAGGATCGCGCTCGCCACGCTGGGCCGCTCGCCGGCATCGAGCGCGCAGGCGGTGAAGCGGCGCGCGGCATCGCTCGCATAGAGCTCGGCCGACATCTGGGCCACCAGCCCCGCCACCGCGTGGAACTTGCCGACCGGCAGGCCGAACTGCTCGCGGATGCGGCCATAGCCGTTGCTCACGAACAGCGCGGTCTGCTGCATCGCCGAGCCGAGCGCGGGCAGCGAGATGGCGCGGCCCGCGGCCAGGCACTCCATCAGCATGCGCCAGCCCTGGCCGACCTGCGGCTCGCCGCCGATCACCCAGTCCATCGGCACGAAGACCTGGCGGCCGTGGATGGGGCCGTTCATGAAGGCGCTGTCCATCGGGCGATGGCGCCGGCCGATCTCCATGCCCGCGTGCGGCACCGGGATCAGCGCGCAGGTGATGCCGAGATCGCGCCGGCCCTCGGGCCGGCTCTGGTCGACCGCGTGGAAGGCCAGGCCGACCACGGTGGCCACGGGCGCCAGCGTGATGTAGCGCTTGTCGAAGTCGACCAGGAAGCCGCGCGTTGGCCGGCCCTCGAACTCGCGCTCCACCAGCACGCCGCGGTCGGGGATCGAGGCGGCGTCGGAGCCCGCGTAGGGCGAGGTCAGGCCGAAGCACGGCAGCTCGCGGCCATCGGCCAGGCGCGGCAGGTAGTGCTGCTTCTGGCGGTCGGTGCCGTAGCGCAGCAGCAGCTCGGCCGGACCGAGCGAGTTGGGCACCATCACCGTGACCGCGGTCGCGACGTTGACGGTGGCGATGCGCGCCACCACCGTGGCATGGGCGTGGTGACCGAAGCCCAGGCCGCCGAATTCCTCGGGAATGATCATCCCGAAGAAGCGCTGCTCGCGCAGGTAGCGCCACACCTCGGGCGGCAGGTCCTTTGCCTCGTCGATCGCATGGTCGTCGAGCATCGCGCACAGCGTGCGCACCTCGCGGTCGATGAAGGCCTGTTCGCGCTCGGTCAGCCGGTTGGGCCCGAAGGCGGCGAGCGCGTCGAAATCGGGGCGGCCGGCGAACAGCTGGCCTTCGAAGCCGACGGTGCCCGCTTCGAGCGCGGCGCGTTCGGTGTCGCCCAGCGGCGGCAGCGCCTTCGAGAAAGGCTTCATGGCCCAGCGGCCGATCAACGAGGCCAGCGGCATGCGTGTCTCCTTCGCCGCGAGGCAGGCGCGCGGCGCTCGACCATGGTGCGACCGGGGCGGCCCGAGGCCGGCCGGCCGAGGGCGACCGCGCGTGTCGGAGACGGGCTCGCGTTCCCCGCGCTCCGCAACGCTTGACCCTCCACCCGGTGGAGACGCTACAACCCGCCCATGAACGTCAAACGACTGCTTTCCATCGGCGAGATCGCCAAGCTCAGCGGCGTGTCGGTGCGGCGCATCCGGTTCTATTCGGACGCGGGCCTGCTGCCGCCCGCGGCGCGCAGCGAGGCCAACTACCGCGGCTACACCCACGACGACGTGGCGCGGCTGGACCTGATCCGTTCGCTGCGCGACGCCGGCATCGGGCTCGAGACCATCGGGCGGACGCTGTCGGAAGGCCTGTCGCTCACCGATGTTCTGACGATCCGCCTCCAGGCCCTGGAGGCGGAAATCGCTTCCCGCCGCCGCATCGCCGCCGTGCTGCGCGCGACGCTGGCCGACGAGAAGCAGCCCACCGAAACCTCGCTACGGAGACTCTGGACCGTGACCACCCTTTCGAACACCCGCCTTCGCCAGACCATCGAGAACTTCTACGACCAGGTGGCCGCCGGCGCCCGCATGGGCGACGACTGGAAGCGCCAGATGGTCGATGCCGCCACGCCCGAACTGCCGGCCGAACCCACGCCCGCACAGATCGACGCCTGGACCGAACTGGCCGCCATGCTCGGCGACCCGGCCTTCATCGCGAGCATGCGCGCCGAGGCGGCCGGCATGTGGAATGGCGAATTCGATCCCGCCGCCTATGCGCAAGCGGCCAACGCCACGCTGGCCCGCGTGCGCGCCGCGATCGCCGCGCGCACCGAGCCCGCGTCGGAAACCGGCCGGGCCATCGCGCAGGACTGGCTCGCGGCCTCGGCGAAGGCCATGCGCCGCGCGCCCGACGAAGAATTTCTCGCCTGGCAGCTGGGGCAATACCGCAAGCACCACGCGCGTTCGACGCGCTACCAGGAACTGATGGCCGTGCTGCGCGGCGAGGATGCCGGCGCGGCCGCC
>NZ_JBZAYE010000227.1:0-10481 GCF_058244205.1 Variovorax sp. 20P10.2.4 | reverse complement strand
TCGATGGTCGGGCCCGCGAGCGCTTCGCAGCCCTGGGCCTCGACGAGCGCGATGCGTTCGTCCCAGGGCTGCGCGAAGGCCGCGGGCGCGTCGGCGCGGCAGTCGCACAGGCACAGGCTGGCCAGGCGTTCGGGATGCCGTTCGGCCAGCGCGAAGCCGCACATGCCGCCGAGCGAGAGCCCGACGTAATGCGCCGCGCGGATGTCGAGCGCATCGAGGATCTCGACCACGTCGCGCGCCAGGTCGCCCATGCGCCAGGGCAGTGATGGCGGTGAGGGCGCTTCCGACCGGCCATGGCCGCGCGTGTCGGGCCGCAGCACGCGCCAGCCCTCGGCGGCCAGCCATCCGGCCTGGCGGTGCCACAGCACCGACGAAGACAGGATCGCGTGCGCGAGCAGCACCACGGGGCCGTCCGCGGGGCCGTCGATATGGACCGCGACGCGGCAGGCCGCGCTCGGCAGGAAGAGGTGCTGGGTGGTCGTCATGAGGCGCCAGTCTCGGCCCTTTCCCCAGGCTCCACCACCGAGTAAAACTGAAGCCCGTTGAGAAAAACGCAACCCGCTTGCACCCATCGCGGCCTACAGTCGCCCCGCCATGTCCAGAAAACTTCCACCCCTGAACGCGATCCGCGCCTTCGAGGCCGCGGGCCGGCACGTGAGCTTCACGCGCGCCGCGGAAGAACTGAGCGTGACCAACGGCGCCATCAGCCGCCAGGTCGCGCTGCTCGAGGAATGGCTGGGCGTGCCATTGTTCCGGCGCACCTCCTCGCAGCTCGCGCTGACCGAGGCCGGGCGCCTCTATCTCGCGGAGTTGACGGCCACGCTCGACCGCGTGGCGGTGGCCTCGATGCAGCTGCGCGAGCAGGCGGTGCCGACCGCGCTGCGCATCAACGCGCCGCCGACCTTCACCATGCGCTGGCTGCTCTCGCGCCTGCCGGCCTTCCAGCGCAAGCGGCCCGAGGTCGACCTGCGGCTCACGACCTTGCTGGCGCCGGTCAACTTCGACGAGGGCCGCTACGACATCGCGATCGCAGGCGCGCTCGAGCCGCCGCCGCACTGCGTGTCGCGGCCCTTCATGAGCGAGCTGATCCTGCCGGTGTGCCATGTCGACCTGCTCGACGGCGGCCGGCTGCGCGAGCCGCGCGACCTGGCCGCGCACACGCTCGTGAGCTTCGCCACCGAGCCCTATGCCTGGGAGGACTGGCTCGCGGCGGCCGGCGTGGCCGGGCTCAAGCCCGGCGGCGCGATCCGCTTCGAGCAGATGTACTTCGCGCTGCAGGCCGCGATCGACGGGCTGGGCCTCGCGCTGGTGCCGCTGTTCCTCGCCTTCGACGACATCATCGCGGGCCGGCTGTGCGCGCCCTTCGGCGTGCTGGCCGCCAAGCAGCGGCGCTACTTCGCGAGCACGGCCCATGCCGACCCGGTGACCGAGAGCTTCTGCGAATGGCTGGTGCGCGAGGGCAGCGACACCGAGGCCTCGATGCAGCAATGGCTGCGCTCGCAGGCCCCGGCGTCCTGAGCGCGCCGCTCAGTCCATCTGCACGCCGCTGCGGCGCACCAGCTCGCCCCAGCTCTTGAACTCGCTGGCGACGTAGGCCGCGGCTTCCTCGGGGCTGGCGCTGTAGCGCGGCAGCGCGCCGATGCTGCGCATGCGCCGCTCCACCTCGGGCTTGCGCATCGCCTTGGCGATCGCCTCGTGGGTCGAGGCCACCAGCGTCTTCGAGGTGCCGACCGGATAGAGCAGCATCAGCCAGGTCGAGGCGCGGAAGTCGGCGAAGCCCTGCTCGATCAGCGTGGGCACGGCCAGCGGCGCGTCGAGCCGGCTCGCTGTGGCCGCGCCCAGCGCGCGCAGCTTGCCGCCCTGCACGAAGGCCTGCACGCCGGCCGCGGTCTCGAGCGCCAGCGAGACATTGCCCGCGACCACGTCGGTCAGGCCCGGCGCGCTGCCCTTGTAGGGCACGTGCACGATGTCGATGCCCGCGCGCCGCTTGAGCTCCTCCATCGCGAGGTGCGACACCGTGCCGTTGCCCGAGGAGGCATTGGTGAGCTTGCCCGGGTTGGCCTTGGCATAGGCCACCAGCCCCTGCGCGTCGGTGAAGGGCAGCGAGGGGTGGCACACCAGCACGAAGGGCAGGTCGCCGACCAGGCCCACCGCCTCGTAGTCCTTGAGCGAGTCGTAGGGCACGCTGCGGTAGAGGTGCGGGTTGGTGGCCACGGCCGACATGTGCGTGAGCATCATCACCGAGCCGTCGTTGGGCGACTTCGCGAGCTGGCCCATCGCGATGCTGCCGCCCTGGCCGGGCTTGTTGTCGACGATGTAGTTCTCGCCCGTCACGGCCTGCATCTTCTCGGCCATCAGCCGCGCCACGATGTCGGTGGCCTGGCCCGGCGGAAAGCCCACGAGGATCTTCGTGACCTTGCCGCGTGACGCGGCCGGCTGCGCGAGCGCCGGCGTGCCCATCGACGCGGCCGCGAGCGCGAGCAGCGCGCGGCGGCTCAGCATTGCCTGGTTGTCCATTGCGTTGTCTCCGATGTTTTTTAAAAGGGCGAAGCTTCAGGCGAGCTTCATCTCCTTGAGCACCTCGCGCGCGTTGCGCAGGCTGTCGAGCGCCGCGGGCACGCCGCAGTAGATGGCGACCTGCAGGAACACCTCCTGCAGCTCGGCGGGCGTGATGCCGTTGTTGATCGCGCCGCGCACATGCAGCCGAAGCTCGTGCGGCCGGTTGAGCGCGCTGATCATGCCGAGGTTCAGCAGGCTGCGGCTGCGCCGGTCCAGGCCCGGCCGGTTCCAGATCTCGTCCCAGCAGTACTCGGTGGTGAGCTGCTGCATCGGCCAGCTGAAGTCGTCGGCCTCGGCGATCGACTTCTCGACATACTCGGCACCGAGCACCGCCTTGCGCGTGGCGAGCCCGCGCTGGAACTTCGCCGAGGTGTGGGTCTTGTCCGTCATGTCGTCGCTCCCTTCAGGCCACGGCCGGCTCGGCCAGCGGCGTGTTCCAGGCGTCGTAGGCATAGACCCAGTCGGCGTCCTGCGGGTCGCGCAGCCAGGTGTTGGTGCGCGAGGTCAGCTGGACTTTCGAAGTGCGCGGCTTGCGCGTGGCCTCGAAGCGCTGGAAGGCCTCGGCCACGCCGTCGCGGTCGATGCCCTGGAGGCAGCGCGAGAGCACCGCCGCATCCTCGATCGCCATCGCCGCGCCCTGCGCCATGTAGGGCGTCATCGGGTGGCAGGCATCGCCGAGCAGCGTGATGTTGCCTTCGCTCCAGCGCGGCAGCGGGTCGCGGTCGACCAGCGCCCACTTGTGGACCTCGGGGCAGGACTGCAGCACGTGGCGCACCTGCGGATGGAAGTCGGCGAAGGCCTCGCGCAGCGCATGGATGTCGCCCTTGGTGGACCACGACTCGAGCCGGAAGCCGGGCTCGGGCTGGCTGGTCACGAAGTAGACCTCGCTGCGGTCGGGCTTGACGTAGTAGATGACGATGTGGCGGTCCTTGCCCCACCACTTGGTGCACTGGTCGATCTCCTGGCCGCCGAGCAGCGCCGCGGAGAAGGTGGTGCGGTAGGCGATGCGGCCCGTGAAGTTGGGCTCGGACCTGCCGAACAGCTGGTCCTTCACCAGCGAGTGCACGCCGTCGGCCGCCACCATCGCGTCGGCATGCACGGTGGCGCCGTTGGCGAAGCGCAGCTCGACGCCGCCGTCGCCCTGCGAGAAGCCCGCGAGCTTGTGGCCGCGGCGGATGAATTTGTCGGGCACGGCGCTGTGCAGCGCGGCATGCAGGTCGCCGCGGTGCGCGAGCAGGTAGGGCGCGCCGAACTTCCGCTCGGCGGTCTCGCCGAAGATCATGTCGAAGCGCACCTCGCCGGTGTAGGCGTCCTTGTTGTTCCACGAGCGCGGGTAGAAGGCCTCGGCGCGCATGCGTTGCTCAAGGCCCAGGCCGCGCAGCACCTGCATCGCGTTGCAGCCGATCTGGATGCCCGCGCCCAGGCGGGTGAATTTCTCGGCCTGTTCGTAGACCATGACGTCGATGCCGACGCGGCGCAGCGCCGCGGCCGTGGCCAGGCCGCCCATGCCGGCGCCGATGATGGCGACCGAAAGTCTCTTGCTCATGTCCGTTCCTCGTGTGGTTGGCATGAACGGAATGGTCCGGCTTTCGGCCGGTGCGAACCATCGAGATTTGCTGGCGCTGGTTGAGAAAAACTGCGGTGCGCGCAAGCACACGACGCGCCGGTGGGGCGCGTCGCGGCATCGAGAAAAGGGAGGTGGAGGAGGTCGGAAGGGGCCGCGCGATCAGCCGCGCAGGCCCTTCCAGAGCATGTAGGCCGCGAGCAGGTAGAGGATGCTCGCGAACACGCGCTTGAGCTTCTTCACCGGCAGGTTGTGCGCGGCCCTGGCGCCCAGCGGCGCGGTCAGCACGCTGCACACGGCGATCACCGCGAGCGCGGGCAGCCAGATGTAGCCGAAGGAGCCGGCCGGCAGGCCCTGCACCGTCTGGCCGCTGATCACGTAGCCGGCCACGTTGGCCACCGCGATCGGAAAACCCAGCGCGGCGCTGGTGGCGACCGCGTTGTGGATCGAGATGTTGCACCAGGTCATGAAGGGCACGCTGATGAAACCGCCGCCCGCGCCGACCAGGCCCGAGACCAGGCCGATGGCGCCGCCCGCGCCGAGCTGGCCCGCGGTGCCCGGCATCTGGCGCGTGGGCTTGGGCTTGCGGTCGAGGAACATCTGCGTGGCCGAGAAGCCCACGAACAGCGCGAACACGATCGCCAGCGCCGTGCCCTTGAGCAGCGCGAAGATGCCGAGGCTGCCCACGAGGCTGCCGATCACGATGCCGGGCGCGAGGCGCTTGACGATGTCCCAGCGCACCGCGCCGCGCTTGTGGTGCGCGCGCACGCTCGACACCGAGGTGAAGATGATGGTGGCCATCGAGGTCGCGATTGCCATCTTCACCGCGAGGTCGGCCGGCACGCCGCGGTGGCCCATGATGATCGTGATGAACGGCACCATCACCATGCCGCCGCCGATGCCGAGCAGGCCCGCGAGAAAACCGGTGCCGAGGCCGAGGGCGACCAGTTCGGCGATCAGGAGGGGGTCGAGCAGGCTGGTCACGTTCACGCCACGGACTTTCGGGTAAGGCAAGGGCGCCGTGCAACGATGGCAACGGGCCTCGGTTCGAGGGAAAAAGGGAGGGGGGTGGGCCGCAATGCTATCTGAAACGTAGCTGCGGCCCGGCGCGCACGGTCGCGCAGGAGCCAGGATCGGATGTATCGATGCGGATACAGCGTGGATTCTTGGGGCGATCCCGCCATGCCGGGGATCGCCGATGTTCGATGCGCACTCAGCGCAACGAAGAGGAATAGGTGTCTGCGAATGGGCGCCAGACTCGCATCCTGAACCGGGGTTCAGGTGGGCGAGGGCAGCAAGACTTCGGGTTCATCTGACGCGAGATGATCACACCCGTCGAGCGATATACCAAGCCCGGCTCCGTAGAGCATTGGAACAAGGACATATAAAGCCCAACGCGCACCGCAGACAGGAACGATTTTACGCCTTCGCGCTGGGGCGGCTCCCGGTTTTTTTGGTGGAATCCCTGCAGCGCGGGCAGGTTTGCATCGAAGTTCTTGCAGTGCGTGCCGATCTCTGCGAATGAGAGAAAAAAAGCGCGCTGATGCTCGGATCAGCTCAGAGCAGATGACCGTCGCCGGCCAGTGCCTGGTCGAGCTTGTGGATCAGTTGCGTGGCCTTCGGATCGACCGCGCCGTCGTCGGCGGGTGCCGCGGCCGGGGCCGTGGTCGGTTCGGCGGGCGGCGCGGCCTTCGCCGTGGCTTCCTGCGCCGCGAGATCGAAGGCCAGGTTCAGCGAGGCGAGCACCGCGATGCGATCGCGCGCCTTGACCTTGCCCGCGTCGCGGATCTTGCACATGGCCGCATCCACGCGTTCGACCGCGTCGCGCAACTGCGCTTCGCCGCCATCGGGACAGCCGAGCAGATAGCTCTGGCCCATGATCTGAACTTCGATCTGCTTCATGCGGGGGAATCTTCGGAGGGAGGTACGGCCGGCAGCTGCTCGAGCAGCGCATCGAGCCGCGTGCGCGCCGCCGCGAGCCGCGACTTGAGCGCATCGCGCTCGCGCGTCAGCGCATCGACCTGTTCCTGCAGCAGCGCGTTCGTGCGCTGCACCTCTTCGTGACGCAAGAGCAGGCGTTCCACGCGCTCGGCGATCTGGTCGATGGGGCTGGAGGCGGGCATGGTGCGCGATTGTAGTTTCCCGTGAAAGCGGCGGTCCTCCGGGGCACCCGCCGCGCCTGGCACGGCATTCTGCGGCCTGCGCGCCGCGCCATCAAACTTCGCTGAGCCGCACGTAGGTGGCGAGCAACGCGCTCTTGGCCGCCATGCCCAGCAGCACCGGGTTCGCCGTGCTCTCGATCACCGGCAGCCGCTCGCCCAGGTGCTCGAGGAAGCGCTGCAGCGCCTCGCCCAGGCTGGTGTCGGCGGTGATCGGCGCGATGGCCTGCGACAGCAGGTCCGCCGCGCGCACCTCGGCCGCGGCCGTGCCGAGCGCGGAGAGGGGCACCACGCCGAGGTAGCGCTGCTGCGCATCGACCACGTAGAGGTACTTCACCGGGTGCTGCAGGAACAGCCGGCTCATCGCCTCGCGATCGGCCTCGGGGCCGACCACCGTCTGCGCCGGCTGCACCAGGTCGCGGATGTGCAGCGAGCGCAGCCGCAGCTGCTCGTCCTGCTGCTCGCGGCGGCGCAGCGTGATCTCGTACATCGAGCCCGCGTTGGCCGAGCGCGCGACGAAATAGGCGATCACGCCGGCCAGCATCAGCGGCAGCATCACCTGGTAGTTGAGCGTCATCTCGAAGATCATGAGGATCGCCATCAGCGGCGCCTGCGTGGCCCCCGCGAGAAAGGCGCCCATGCCGACCACCGCATAGGCATAGGGAGCCGACACCGCATGCGGCCACAGCGCCTGCGCGGCATGGCCGAACAGCGCGCCCACCATGCAGCCGAAGAACAGCGCGGGCGTGAACACGCCGCCCACCGCGCCCGAGCCGGCCGTGGCCAGCGTGGCGACCAGCTTGGCCGCGAGCACCATCGCGATCAGGGTCCAGGTCCAGGGCGTGTGCAGCACCGCGTTGACCACGCTGTAGCCATTGCCCCAGACCTCGGGCCAGGGCACCGACACCAGCCCCATCGCGAGCCCGCCGAGCGCGAGCCGCCACGGCAGTGCGAACGGCAGCCGCGCGAACAGCGCCCGGCTGCCCTGCAGCGCGCGCAGGAAGCCCGCGGCCGCGAAGCCCAGCAGCACGCCGAGCAGCGCGAACAGCGGAATCTCCGCGCCATGCAGCTCGGGGAACACCGGCATCTGGTAGGGCGGCTGGTAGCCGGGCAGGGCGCGCATCACGATGTTGGCGACCACCGCCGCGATCAGGATCGGGCCCACGCTCTCCATCACGATCGAGCCGAGCACGATCTCGGCGACGAAGAAGGCGCCCGCGATCGGCGCGTTGTACGCGGCCGTGAGGCCGGCCGCCGCGCCGCAGGCCACCAGCAGGCGCAGCCGCTCGACCGGGAAGCGGAACACCCGGCCCAGCAGCGAGGCGGCCAATGCGGCGAGCTGCACCATCGAGCCCTCGCGGCCGATCGAGCCGCCGGTGCCGATGCTCACGAGCGAGGAGGCGCTGCGCACCAGCGTCTGCGTGACCGGGATGCGGCCGTCGCCGAGCACGATCGCTTCCATGTAGTCGGAGGTAGCGCTGCGCACCGCGACGCGCTTCGCGAGCACGAGCAGGCCGCCGGCCACGAGGCCGCCCGCGGCGGGGAAGGCGATGCGCGCCCACCACGGCAGCGCGCGCGCCATCGCGACCAGGCTGTCGCCGGGGCCGAGCACCAGGTGCTCGAAGCCGCGCAGCGCGGCGCGAAAGCCTTCGGTCGCGAGCGTGCCGAGCAGGCCGGCGACGATGGACCACAGCAGCATCGACTGCCAGCCCGAGACGCCGAACAGGCGCTGCAGGGCGGAGCGCAGGCGCAGCAGCAGCGAGGAGCGCAGGGTCATGCGGGGTGGTGGTGATGACGTCCCATAGCCCGTCGATGTTAGTGCGCGAGACGCGGCGAACGTCGGGCGCACGCAACTTTCGACTTAAAGCGCGCGGCGCAGCGCCTAGAATCTCGCCCGTTGGTGCCTGCGGCGTGGTTCACGCGCCGCGGTTCAACGGGAAGCAGGAGTGAAGGGACCGGCCGCGCGCCGGCACCGAAGCCGCCTGCGCTGCCCCCGCAACGGTCAAGCAGACGGCGCCGCAAGGCGCCACCCTCTCCACACGAGCCACTGGGTGCCCTGAAACAGGCGCCTGGGAAGGCGGCGAGGGCCGGTCTGCCAGCCCGGATACCGGCCAACAAGGCGGTTCGCGCATGCTCTTCGCCGAGGCGATGCAGGCACGGACCAATGGCGCCCCGGGCGCCGGCGGGGAGGCCGGCAAGGGGCATAGACGTTCGTTCGCTCACTCCATGATTTCCTGCGTTTCCTTCTCGCGCCGTTCGCGCGCTCGCGTTTCTGCGTCCTCCTTGCGCGCGCGCCTGGCCGGCCTGCCGCTGGCCTTGGTGCCGGCCTTCGGCGGCCTGCTGCTGGCCCAACTGCCGCTGGCCGCTTCGGCGCAGGCCCAGCCCGGCGCGCTCGGCGAAACGGTGGTCACGGCCAACCGCACCGCGCAGCCGCTGTCGGACCTGGTGGCCGATGTCTCGGTGATCGACCGCGAGACCATCGAGCGCAGCGGATCCACCGGCGTGGCCGACGTGCTCGCGCGTCAGGCCGGCATCCAGATCGTGCGCAACGGCGGCGTGGGCAACTCGACCAGCGTCTACATCCGCGGCGCCGAGACGCGCTTCACCGCCGTCTACATCGACGGCGTGCGCGTGGACTCGCAGGCCACCGGCGGCGCGGCCTGGGAAAGCATCCCGCTGGCGCAGATCGACCGCATCGAGGTGCTGCGCGGCCCGGCCGCCGCGGTCTACGGCTCCGACGCCATCGGCGGCGTGATCCAGCTGTTCACCAAGCGTGGCGAGGAGGGCGTGTCGCCCTCGATCGGCGTGGGCTTCGGCAGCCATGGCCTTTCGCGCACCGAGGCCGCGATCAGCGGCAAGGCCAATGCCTTCGACTATTCGTTCGGCGTGGCGCACGAGGAGAGCCGCGGCTTCAACATCCAGCCGCTCGAGAAGCGCACCTTGCCCAAGGACGGCTTCACCAGCCCCGACCGCGACGGCTACAACACCACCTCGGGCAATGTGCGCCTGGGCTGGCAGATCGCGCCCGGCCAGCGGCTCGAGGCCACCGCGCTGTCGAGCGACACGCAGGCGCGCTACGACGCCGCCAAGTCCGGCAGCAAGCCGCCGGCCTACTACCTCGACGACCAGAGCCGCAACCGGCTGCGCACCGGCGGCCTGACCTGGTCGGCGCAATGGAACGAGGTCTATAGCACCCGGCTGCAGGTGACCGATTCGCAGTCGGTCTACAGCACCATGCCCTCGTACTACCGCACCGAGACCCGGCTGCGCGGCTACCTGTTCCAGAACGAGCTGCGCTTCGGTCCGCACCTGGTGACGGCCGCGCTCGAGCGCCGCGAGGACCGGCTCGAGAACGCGCCCACCAGCAGCACCGACAAGGGCCTGGCGCGCAAGCGTTCGCAGGATGCCGTCTCGCTCGGCTACGGCTTCGTGCAGGGCCCGCATTCGCTGCAGCTCAACGTGCGCCACGACGACGACAGCGAGTTCGGCGGCAAGACCACCGGCAGCGCCGCCTACGGCTTCGCGATCACGCCGAAGCTGCGCGTGACCGCCTCGGCCGGCACCGCCTTCCGCGCGCCCACGCTCTACCAGCGCTTCAGCGAATACGGCAAGCCCGACCTGCAGCCCGAATCGAGCCGCAACGTCGAGCTCGGCCTCAAGTACACCGACGGCCCGACCAATGCGGGCATCGTGGTCTACCGCAACCAGGTGCGCAACCTGATCGTGTTCGATTCGACCGCCAAGGGCTGCGCCTCGTCCTTCGGCTGCTACGGCAGCACCGCGCGGGCGCGCTACGAGGGCGTGACGCTCTCGGGGGGCCACCGCATCGGCGACGTCACGCTGCGCGCCTCGCTCGACTTCCAGGACCCGCGCGACCTCGCGACCGACAAGCTGCTCGCGCGCCGCGCCAAGCGCTATGCCACGCTGGGCGCCGACTGGCGCCTCGGTGGCTGGACGCTGGGCGCCGAGGTGCAGACCTCGAGCCAGCGCTACGACGATGCGGCCAACACGCGCACGCTCGGCGGCTACACGCTGCTGAACCTCGTGGCCAGCACGAAGATCGTGCGCGACGTCGACCTGGTCGCGCGCATCGACAATGCGGGCGACAAGGACTACATGCTCGCGCGCGGCTACGTCACCGGTGGCCGCAACGCGTACGTCGGATTGAAGTGGACGCCCCAGTAAGCCAACACCTGCCT
>NZ_JBZAYE010000226.1:0-10516 GCF_058244205.1 Variovorax sp. 20P10.2.4 | reverse complement strand
ATCCATGCGCGTACTGCCGCCCATGCCGAGGACCTCGCGCGGCACATGCGCTCGCTCGGCGTCGATGCGCAGGCGGTTGCCGATCCGGAGGCCGCCGCGCGCGAGGCCGACCTCGTCATCGCCGCGACCAATGCGCTCGACCCCGTGGTGCCGCCGGACCTGCGCCCCGATGCCTGCGTGATCGCGATCGGCGCCTACCGCGCCGACATGGCCGAGGTGCCCACCGCGCTGGTGCGCCGCGGCAGCGTGTTTGTGGATACGCTGGAGGGCGCGCGCCGCGAGGCCGGCGATCTGATCCGCGCGGAGGTCGATTGGCGCGCCGTGCAGGACTTCGCCCATGCGGTGCCCGCCGCGACCGGCGCGCCGGTGCTGGTCAAGACCGTGGGCCATGCGCTGTGGGATCTGGCGGCGGCGCGGCTGGCGCATGACGAAGGACGGTGACGATGACGAGCGGAGCGAAAGGCATTCCATGCGGCGTGTGGTGATCATCGGCGGCGGGGCCATCGGCTCGGCCATTGCCTATTTCCTGACCCGCGATCCGGCGCAGGAGCCCTTCGAGGTCACGGTGGTCGAGCGCGACTTCTCGTACAGCCAGGCCTCCTCGGCGCTGTCGGCCAGTTCGATCCGCCAGCAGTTCTCGACCGCCATCAACATCGAGATGTCGCGCTACGGCATCGACTTCTTCCGCGGCCTGGGCCAGACGCTGCGCGTGGGCGACGACGAACCCGACATCGGCCTGGTCGAGCCCGGCTACCTCTACCTGGCCTCGGCGGCAGGCGAGGGCGTGCTGCGCGAGAACCATGCGCTGCAGAAAGCGCATGCGGTCGACGTGGCGCTGCTCGAGCCCGAGGAGTTGAGGGCGCGCTTTCCGTGGCTCGACACCGAGGGCGTCGCGCTGGGATCGCTGGGCCTCTCGGGCGAGGGCTGGTACGACGGCTACAGCCTGCTGCAGGCTTTCCGCAAGAAGGCCGTGTCGCAGGGCGTGCGCTATGTGCAGGCGCAGGCGACCGGGCTGCAGTGCGAAGGGCGCCTCGTGCGCGGCGTCGTGCTCGCCGACGGCCAGGCCCTGCCGGCCGACGTGGTCGTCAACGCAGCCGGCGCCTGGGCCGCGACGGTGGCGCGCTGGGCCGGCATCGACCTGCCGGTGCGCGGCCGTCGGCGCAGCGTGTTCAGCTTCTCGTGTCCCGAGGTCTTGCCCGGCTGCCCGCTGGTGATCGACACCTCGGGGATCTGGCTGCGCCCCGAGGGCCGCCAGTTCATCTGCGGCTTCGCGCCGCCCGAGCACCAGGATCCCGACGACGCGCCGCTCGAGGTCGAGTACGAGGCCTTCGACAGCTTCATCTGGCCCGCGCTGGCCGAACGCGTGCCGGCCTTCGAGGCCATCCGCATGACCGGCGCCTGGGCCGGCTACTACGAGATGAACCTGTTCGACCACAACGCCATCCTCGGCCTGCACCCGGACTGCGACAACCTCTATTTCGCCAACGGCTTCTCGGGCCATGGCCTGCAGCAATGCCCGGCGGCGGGGCGCGGCGTGGCCGAGCTGATCCGCTTCGGCGGTTACCGCAGCCTCGATCTGTCGGCGGTGGGCTTCGAGCGCATCCTGCGCAACGCGCCGCTCTTGGAGCGCAACGTCATCTAGGGACAAACCTCGCGGGCGTAGGATGGCCCCCGAAAGGTGTCCCGACATGACCGCCAAGACATTGACCGACACGGCCGCCGCGCTGCTGGCTGCCGACAAGGGCCTGCTCGCGATGGACGAGAGCAACGCCACCTGCAACAAGCGCTTCGCCGCGCTCGGCATCCCGCAGACCGAGGCGGCGCGGCGCGACTGGCGCGAGCTGATCGTCACGGCGCCCGGGCTGTCCGACAGCATCGGCGGCGCGATCCTGTTCGACGAGACGCTGCGCCAGACCACCAACGCCGGCGTGCCCTTCGCGCAGGCCCTGGCCGCCGCGGGCATCGTGCCGGGCATCAAGGTCGACACCGGCGCCAAGCCGCTCGCGGGCCATCCGGGCGAGACCGTGACCGAGGGCCTCGACGGTCTGCGCGAACGGCTGGCCGAGTACGCGGGCCTGGGCGCGCGCTTCGCCAAGTGGCGCGGCGTGATCGCGATCGGCGCGGACCTGCCGAGCCGCGCCTGCATCCGCGTCAACGCCCATGCGCTCGCGCGCTATGCGGCGCTGTGCCAGGAAGCCGGGCTGGTGCCGATCGTCGAGCCCGAGGTGCTGATGGACGGCGACCATTCACTCGCGCGCTGCGCCGAGGTCACGGAAGAAGTGCTGCACCGCACCTTCGCCGAGCTGCGCGCGCAGGGCGTGCTGCTCGAGGGCATGCTGCTCAAGCCGAACATGGTGCTGCCGGCGCAGAACGCGGCCGTGCAGGACGACGTGGCCGCGGTGGCCGACGCCACGGTGCATTGCCTGCTGCGCAGCGTGCCCGCGGCGGTGCCGGGCGTGGCCTTCCTTTCGGGCGGGCAGTCGGCGCAGCTCGCCTCGGCGCGGCTCAATGCGATGAATGCCCGCTTCGGCGCGCGGCTGCCGTGGGCGCTGAGCTTCTCGTTCTCGCGTGCGGTGCAGCAGCCCGCGCTCGAGCTCTGGAAGGGCGACCCGGCCCGCGTGGCCGAGGCGCAGAAGGCACTGGTGTTCCGCGCGCGCTGCAACCGGGCCGCGCGGCGCGGCACCTACGATGCGCGCAACGACGCGCCGCTGTAGGCCGCCCCCTCATTTCCCATCCCTTCAGAAAAAGAGACGAGACGCTTCATGGACTTCCAGGACCAGTACCGCCGCAAGCGCGCGAGCGCCGCCGATGCCGTGCGCCAGGTGCGCGACGGCGACATGATCATCGTGCCCACCGGCGTGGGCGAGCCGCCCGCGCTGCTCGAGGCACTGTCGGAACAGCGGCGCGATTTCCGCGACGTCAAGGTCGCGCAGATCCTCGCGATGCGCAAGTACGCCTACATCGATCCCGAGACGGTGGCGCACGTGCGCCACGTCGCGCTGTTCTTCGGCGGCGCCACGCGCGCGGGCGGGCAGGAGGGCTGGATCGATTTCCTGCCCAACTACTTCTCGGAGATCCCGGCGCAGATCGAGCGCGGCCAGATTCCGGCCGACGTGGTCTTCAGCATGGCCTCGCCGATGGACGCGCACGGCTACTTCGCGCTGAGCCTGGGCGCGGACTACACGATGGCCGCCGTGGCCAAGGCGCGCGCTGTGGTGCTCGAGGTCAACCCGAACGTGCCCTTCGCGCATGGCGCCTGCCATGTGCACGTGTCGCAGGTGGCGGCGCTGGTCGAGAGCGAGGCGCCGGTGCTCGAGGTGGGGCTGCCCAAGATCGGTCCGGTGCAGCAGGCCATCGGCAAGTACGTGGCCGAGCGCATCGACGACGGCTCGACCTTGCAGATCGGCTATGGCGGCATTCCCGACGCGGTGGTGATGCAGCTCACGGCCAAGCGCGACCTCGGCATCCACACCGAGATGATCGGCGACGGCATCCTCACGCTGGTGGAGAGCGGCGCCGTGACCAACCGGCGCAAGAACCACCTGCCGGGCAAGTCGATCGCGACCTTCGCGCTGGGCTCGAGCAAGCTCTACCGCTTCATGGACCGCAATCCGGCGCTCGAGATGCATCCGGTGAACTTCACCAACGACCCGGCGCTGGCCGGCCTCAACGACAACCTGGTCGCGATCAACGCCACCATGCAGATCGACCTGCTGGGCCAGTGCGGTTCGGAGAGCCTGGGCCACGCGCCGTACTCGGGCACGGGCGGGCAGTCGGACTTCGTGCGCGCGGCCAACCGTTCGCGCGGCGGCAAGGCCTTCATCGTGCTGCCCTCGACCGCCAAGGGCGACACCATCTCGCGCATCGTGCCCTCGCTGTCGCCCGGCACGCACGTGAGCACGAGCAAGAACGACATCGACTACGTGGTGACCGAGCATGGCGTGGCGCAACTGCGCGGCAAGTCGGCCAAGCAGCGCGCGCGCGAGCTGATCGCGATCGCGCATCCGGCGTTCCGGGCGGAGCTGGAAGAGCAGGCGGGGCGGCTGAGGCTGCTCTAACGCTGTTGCGGCGCGTGGCCGACTGCCGTCAGCTCGCCTTCGCCGCGCTCACCAGCGCCGGCGCCGAGCGATAGCTCTCGGGAAAGAGCTTCTTCAGATCGTCGATCTTCGGCCAGTCGTTGACGACGATGTAGCCGTGGTCCGGGTGCTTGGTGAGGAAGTCCTGGTGGTAGTCCTCGGCGGCGTAGAAGGGTTTGCCCGTCTCGATGATGGTGGCGAGCGGCTTGCCGAAGGTCTTGGCCTGGTTCAGCTGCGCGATGTAGGCCTTCGCGATGCGTGCCTGCTCGGCGTTCTCGGCGAAGACGGTGGAGCGGTACTGGGTGCCGGTGTCGGGGCCCTGGCGGTTGAGCTCGGTCGGGTCGTGCGCGACCGAGAAATAGATCTGCAGCAGCTTGCCGTAGCTGATCTGCTTGGGGTCGTAGGTGATGCGCACCGATTCGGCATGGCCGGTGCGGCCCGAGCCGACCTCGTCGTATTTGGCGGTCTTCGCATCGCCGCCCGCATAGCCCGAGACGGCGTTGCTCACGCCCTGCACGCGCTGGAACACGCCCTGCACGCCCCAGAAGCAGCCGCCCGCGAAGACGGCGGTTTCGGTCTTGGCGGCGGGTGGCGCGACGAGGTCGGCGGTGGGGGCGGGCACGCGGCGCGCGGGCTCGGCCGACGAGGGCACGGCATGCCAGACCAGGGCCGCGGCGGCGAGGGTGGCGGCGGTGAATGCGAGGGATTTCATGGAGGATCCTTGAGGGGAGGTGGCCACGCGGGCGCGGCCGCCGGAGGCGACATTGCCGCCGATTCCGGCGGCCGTCAATGCCGCGTCCGGTTCGGGCGTCCTTTTCCTACTTCTTCATCTCGTCCTTGCCCATGGCATCCTTCTTCATGCCGTCCTTGGACATGGAGTCTTTGGCCATCGAGTCCTTCTTCATGCCGTCTTTCGACATGGAGTCCTTCGCCATCGAATCCTTCTTCATGGCGTCCTTGGACATCGAGTCCTTGGCCATGCCATCCTTGGCCATCTCGTCGGCGGCAAAGGCGGAGGCGCCGGCAAAGGCCAGGCAGGTGGCGAGCAGGGTTGCGCTGAGCTTGTTCATTGGGAAGTCTTTCGGGTTGAGGTTTCACTTTTCAAGAGAGGCGCGGTTCATCGAGGAACACGGCCTCGCGCTTTCATCGGCAGTCGAATCGTCGCGTGCGACGACTCAGCTCCCTCCGAACCAGTTGTAGCCCTGGTCTTCCCAGTAGCCACCTGAATAGGTATTGCTGACGAACATCGCCTGGATATGCTTGGGGTTCTTGTAGCCAAGCTTGGTCGGCATCCGCAGCTTCATCGGAAAGCCGTACTTCGGCGGCAGCACCTCGCCGTCGTAGGTGAGCGCCAGCAGGGTCTGCGGATGCAGCGCCGTGGCCATGTCGATGCTGGTGTAGTAGTCGTCGGCGCACTTGAAGCCGACGTAGCGTGCGGTGGTGTCGGCGCCGACATGGCGCAGAAAATCGGCGAAGCGCACGCCGCCCCAGCGGCCGATGGCGCTCCAGCCCTCCACGCAGATATGGCGTGTGATCTGTTCGTGCTGCGGCATGGCGCGCAGTTCGGGCAGGGTCCAGCGGCGCTTGTCGGCGACCAGGCCGGTCACCTCGAGCCGGTAGCTTTCCCCGTCGACCTCGCGGACCTCGTCCTCGCCGTAGTAGGCATTGAACGGAAACGGCCGCGTGATCATCGAGGCGGGATAGGTCTCGGCGAGTTGCGTGGGGCTGAAGATCAGGCCCTGCACCTTGTCGTTGATGCGCGAGATCTTCGAGAGCGCGGCTTCGACGTGGCTGTCGTCGCTGATGCTGCAGCCTGTGAGCAGTGACAGGCTGCCCAGGGTCAATGAGCGTTGAAGGAAGGCGCGGCGTGCGGGGTGCTCCACCTTCTTCGCGATCAATGCTTGGGCTTCCTGGACCACTGCTTCGCTGTCGACGCCGGTCATCTTGGGGGCTTTGAAGATTCTCATGTCTGGCTTTGGTTGTTTGGGGTCGGGGCGCGTGCACAGGACAGCGGGTACTTCCCTCCGCGAATGTCCCCCGCCTTCGGCTCCTCCTTTATTTCGCTGCGGGAAGCACCCGCTGCCCTGTGCACGGGAGGCACTGCGGTGGTGCCGGCCGCGCAACAACCGCCGCGTCCAAGCTCACGTCGATGGGGTACTCCCCGCAGCGAAATAAAGGAGGAGGCCGCAGGCCGGGGGACATTCGCGGAGGGGAGTACCCCGTCGGCGTGAGCCCGCCCCGAACGCAGCACATCAAGGGCCAGTGCGTTCATTTCAGACCCCGAGAAGAGCGGCCCCAAACCATCGCAAGCAAGGTCCGAGGAACCAGCGCCACCATCACCAGGTGAAGCACGACAAAGGCAACCAAAGAGGCCATGCCGAAGAAGTGAATGCGCCGCGCGAACTCGTAGCCACCCAACAAATCACGCAACACAGCGAACTGCACCGACTTCCAGAGCACCAGCCCCGACAGCACGATCACCACGATGTCGAGCATCACGAACAGGTAGGCCAGTCGCTGCACGTTGTTGTAGCGGCGTGGATCGGCATGTGAGAGCCGCCCCTTGAGCGCCGACAGCGCGTCGTGCCATACACCGCCCGGCGTGACCGGAAAGAACTTGGTGGCCAGCCGTCCGCTCGCGATGTTGAACGCCAGGTAGACGAAACCGTTGAACACCAGCAGCCACATCGCCGCGAAGTGCCATTGCAGCGCGCCGCCGAGCCAGCCGCCGAGCGTGATCCCGGTCGGGATGCGGAACGGGAGGAAGGGCGCCGCGTCGTAGATGCGCCAGCCGCTCGTCACCAGCACCAGCACCGCGAGCGCGTTGAGCCAGTGCGTGATGCGCATCCACAGCGGATGGATGGGACGGGTGTCCGGGGCGGCGAGGGCGGTGCTGTTCATGGAGCGGATTCTTGGGCCCACCCCCTGGCCGATTCATCACGCAAAGTTCAAAGAATCGTGATAACTCGGGAATCCGTATCGCGGGACAATCGGCGCCATGGACACCCCCAAGCGCGTGCTGCTGGTCGAAGACGACGCCCATATCGCCGAACTGTTGCGCATGCACCTGCGCGACGAAGGCTATGCGGTGGTGCATGCGGCCGATGGGCATGCGGGCCTGCGCGAACTGGAACGCGGCCAGTGGGATGCGCTGGTGCTCGACCTCATGCTGCCCGGCATCGACGGGCTCGAGATCTGCCGCCGCGCACGGGCCATGGCGCGCTACACCCCGATCATCATCATCAGCGCGCGCTCGAGCGAGGTGCACCGCATCCTCGGCCTCGAGCTCGGTGCCGACGACTATCTGGCCAAGCCCTTCTCGGTGCTCGAGCTGGTGGCGCGCGTGAAGGCGCTGATCCGCCGCACCGATGCGCTGGCGCGCAATGCGCGGCTGGAGTCGGGCAGCCTCGCGCTCGGCAACCTCGAGATCGAGCCGCTCGCACGCGAGGTGCGCGTGGACGGCAAGCCCATCGAGCTCACGCCGCGCGAGTTCGACCTGCTGTATTTCTTCGCGCGCCACCCGGGCAAGGTGTTCTCGCGGCTCGACCTGCTCAACCAGGTCTGGGGCTACCAGCATGACGGCTACGAGCACACCGTCAACACCCACATCAACCGGCTGCGCACCAAGGTCGAGGCCGACCCGGCCGCGCCGCGGCGCATCCTCACCGTCTGGGGCCGCGGCTACAAGCTCTCGGCCACGGCCGATGGCAAGGACGAGGGCGCTGCATGATGGGCTGGGCCACGCTCTCGCGCCGGCTGTCGCTGGTGTTCGCGCTGCTGCTGCTGGTGTGCTGCGGCGCCTCGGCCTGGTTGCAGGTGCGCGCGAACGGGCGCCACGAGCAGGAGGTGGTCCAGCGCCTGTCGGGCGGCCTGGCTGCGCACATCGCCGAGAACGCCGAGCTGATGCGCCCCGGCGGTCTCGACCCGGCCGCGGTCAAGCGGCTGTTCGACCAGCTGATGGCCGTCAACCCCAGCGTCGAGGTCTACCTGCTCGCGCTCGACGGCCGCATCGAGGCCCAGGCCGCGCCCGAGGGGCACCTCAAGCGCGACCGCGTCGACCTCGCACCCGTGCGGCGCCTGCTGGCCGGCGCGCCGATGCCGATCCTCGGCGACGATCCGCGCAACCTGCAGACCGCCAAGGTCTTCAGCGCCGCGCCGCTGCGCATGGACGGCCGCGACGCCGGCTATGTCTACGTCGTGCTGCAGGGCGAGGACCGCGATGCGCTCGCCGCCCACGTGGCGGCCGACAACGCGCTGCGCACCACGCTGTGGTCGATGGGGCTGGTGGCGCTGCTCGGGCTGGTCGCGGGCACGGCTGCGTTCTGGCTCATCACGCGGCCGCTGCGCGAACTCACGGCCGCGGTGCGGCGCTTCGAGACCGAGGGCATCGATGCGATCGCGGGCCAGGCGCCGACGCTGGAGCGCATCGCGCGCGGCGGCGGCGAGATCGCCTTGCTGGCGCAGGCCTTCGCGCAGATGACGCGGCGCATCGCCGAGCAGTGGCGCGAACTCACCTTGCAGGACCAGCAGCGGCGCGAGCTGTTCGCCAACGTCTCGCACGACCTGCGCACGCCGCTGACCTCGCTGCACGGCTACCTCGAGACCCTGCGCCTGAAGGCCGGCACGCTCGACGAGGAGGAGCGCCGCCGCTACCTCGACATCGCGCTCGACCAGAGCCGCAAGGTGGGGCGGCTCGCGCAGGAGCTGTTCGAGCTGGCGCGGCTCGAGTACGGCGTGGTCAAGCCTGAGAAGGAGAGTTTCGCGCTGGCCGACCTGGTGCAGGACGTGTTCCAGAAGTTCGAGCTCGCGGCCGAGTCGCGGCAGCAGAAGCTGCGCCCCGACATCGCGCCGGGCCTGCCGGTGGTGTCGGCCGACCTCGGGATGATCGAGCGCGTGCTGACCAACCTGCTCGACAACGCGATCCGCCACACGCCGGCTGGCGGCGAGATCGTGGTGCAGCTGCGGGCGGCCTCCGGCGACGAGGGCACGGGCGTGACGGTGCAGGTCAGCGACACCGGGCCCGGCATTCCGCGCGAGCTGCAGCCCGGCCTGTTCAAACGCCCGGCGTTCACCGGCAGCGTGCGCAGCGACGGCTCGGCCGGCGGCGGGCTGGGGCTGGTGTTCGTGCAGCGCATCCTGCAGCTGCATGGCAGCGACATCCGGCTGGTGCCGCAGGCGGGACGCGGCGCGGTGTTCCGCTTCCGGCTCTCGGGCGGCTGAGCACGGGGCGCATCGGTGCAAGCGCCGGTTGCGCGCGCGGCGGCCGATGCTACAAGCGGATGCGGGATGCAGGCACGTCGACCTGTGCCCGACGATCCACCCAGGAGACACCGCCCATGCCCGACTTCCGCACCGTCGTCATCGACCAGGACCCGCAGCATCCGCGCATCGCGCGCCTCGTGCTCAACCGCCCCGAGAAGCTCAACGCCATCGCCGAGACCACGCCGACCGACATCCGCCATGCGGTGGAGTGGGCGCAGGCCGAGGACGCGGTGCACGTGATCGTGGTCGAGGGCGCGGGCCGCGCCTTCTGCGCCGGCTACGACCTCGGCGACTATGCCGAGGGCCATGGGCGCGAGGGGCAGGGCGAGCATCCGTGCCGGCAGGAGAAGACGCCCTGGGACCCGATGCTCGACTACGCCGCGATGAAGCGCAACACCGACGACTTCATGGCGCTGTGGCGCTGCACCAAGCCGACCATCGCCAAGGTGCATGGCTACGCGGTGGCCGGCGGCAGCGACATCGCGCTGTGCTGCGACCTGCTGGCCATGGCCGACGACGCGCGCATCGGCTACATGCCCACGCGCGTGTGGGGCTGCCCGACCACGGCCATGTGGACCTACCGGCTCGGCGCGCTGCGCGCCAAGCAGCTCATGTTCACCGGCGACACCATCGACGGCGCGCAGGCGGCCGACTGGGGCCTCGCCAACTTCGCGGTGCCGGCCGACGAGCTCGACGCCGCCACGCTGAAGCTGGCGCTGCGCATCGCGGGCGTGCCGCGCTCGCACCTGATGATGCACAAGCTGGTGGTCAACCAGGTCTGGCATTCCATGGGCCTGGAACAGAGCCAGATGTTCGCCACCGTGTTCGACGGCATCACGCGCCACAACCCCGAGGGCATGTGGTTCCGCCGCCAGGCCGAGGCCGAGGGCTTCAAGAGCGCGGTGCAGTGGCGCGACAGCGGGCGCGACATCCCGGAGGGCGACGAGGCGAGGGCGCTGATCGCCGCGCTCGAGGCGAAGCTGGCCGCGCGCTCCTGAGCGAGGCGCGGGGGCCGTGCATGTCACGGCGCAGACACATGGCCTCGCAATGATCCGACGCCCGCCAAGAACCCATAACAACGCGCGGCGGGTGGCGACGAATCCGTACCAGCCACACAGCGAGAGAGAGGGTCTCCCATGCAGTCATTTTCCCTGGCCAGGATCGCCCTGGCGGTCAGC
>NZ_JBZAYE010000225.1:0-10522 GCF_058244205.1 Variovorax sp. 20P10.2.4 | reverse complement strand
ATCAGCCCGCCCTGCAGTTCCTCCACCCATTCGAGCTTGCAGGCCGCCTGGGCCTGGCCGCGGCCGACGTTCTGCGTCCAGGCGCGTGCCAGCAGCTCCGAGAGGTTGAGGTAGCCCTGCTTGTTCTGCACCAGCAGCACGATGCGCGTGAGCGTCGCGGCATCCTTGCCCATGCCCTCGAGGAAGATCTCGGCGCCGATCACGGGCTTGACGCCCTTGCCGCGCGCTTCCTTGTAGAACTTGATCCCGCCGAACAGGTTGTTGAGATCGGTGATGGCCATCGCGGGCTGCTTGTCGGCAGCGGCGGCCTTGACGACTTCGTCGATGCGGTTGGTGCCGTCGACGACGGAGAACTCGGTGTGCAGGCGCAGGTGAACGAACATCCGTCCATTGTAGGAAGGCGGGCCTCCACGATGTGAGTTGGCGCGGCCCCTATTGACACCCGGGCCGCCAGTGGTTCGGGAGTGCCCGAGTCAGGAACGGGTCAACCTGCGGCGCCTAGAATTCCCGCCGTGCAAGAGACCCAAGAGATATTGAACATCGCGGCCTACAAGTTCGTGGCCATCGACGACGGCCCGGTGCTGCGCGAACGCCTGCTGGAACGCAGCCGCGCGCTCGGCCTGATGGGCACGATCCTGATCGCGCCCGAGGGTATCAACATGTTTCTGGCCGGCGAGCCCGGCGCGATGGCGGACTTCCTGGCCGGCGTGCGCGCCGATGCGCGCTTCGCCGACCTCGAGACCAAGGACAGCTGGTCGGCCGCCCAGCCGTTCCGGCGCATGCTCGTGAAGCTCAAGCGCGAGATCATCCGCATGGACCATCCCGCGATCCAGCCCGCGGCCGGCCGCGCGCCGGGCGTGGACGCACCCACGCTCAAGCGCTGGCTCGACCAGGGCCACGACGACGCGGGCCGCGAGATCGCGCTGCTCGACACGCGCAATGCCTTCGAGGTCGACCACGGCAGCTTCGAGGGCGCGATCGACTGGCGCATCGAGAAGTTCACCGAGTTCCCGCCCGCGCTGCGCGAGCACCGCGCCGAGTTCGCGGGCAAGACGGTGGTGAGCTTCTGCACCGGCGGCATCCGCTGCGAGAAGGCCGCGATCCTGATGCGCGAGGAAGGCGTCGACAACGTGCTGCAGCTCGAGGGCGGCATCCTCAAGTACTTCGAGCTGGTGGGCGGCGCCCACTACCAGGGCGACTGCTTCGTGTTCGACGGCCGCGAGGCGCTCGCGCCCGACCTCAGCGCCCGCGCGGCCAAGGCCAGCGCGCGCGCCGCCGAAGACCCCGATCTCCACAAGAAACGATAGGCCGACCGCCCCGCGATGCGCATCCTGCTGGTGGAAGACGAACTGGACATGGCCTCCTGGCTGGTGCGCGCGCTCACGCAGAGCGGCTTCGTCACCGACCATGCGCCCGATGCGCGCACCGCCGAGGCCTTCATGGCCGGCACCGAGTACGACGCGGTGGTGCTCGACCTGCGGCTGCCCGACAAGCACGGCCTCGCGGTGCTGGCCGACATGCGCAATGCCGACGACCGCACGCCGGTGCTGATCCTCACCGCGCAGGGCGCGCTGCAGGACCGCGTGCGCGGCCTGCATCTCGGCGCCGACGATTTCCTCACCAAGCCCTTCGAGCTGGTCGAGCTCGAGGCGCGGCTGACCGCGCTGGTGCGGCGCAGCCGCGGCCGGCAGCATCCGCGGCTGCAGTGCGCCTCGCTGGCCTACGACGGCGAGAGCCATGCCTTCACGCTGCGCGGCACGCTGCTGGCGCTCACGCCGCGCGAGCACGCGGCCCTGAGCGCGCTGCTGATGCGCAGCGGCTCGCCGGTCGGCAAGTCGCAGCTGTTCGGCAAGGTGTTCACCAACGACAGCACCGCCGGACCCGATGCGATCGAGGTGGTGCTGCACCGGCTGCGGCGCAAGCTCGCCGACAGCGACGTGCGCATCGTCACCGTGCGCGGGCTGGGCTACATGCTCGAAGGCATCGCCGATGGACCCGCACGCGCCGCCGCCGTCTCCACCCCCCACTGAAAGCTGGCGCTTCGGCATCCGCGCGCGCCTGCTGGCGCTGCTGCTGCCGGGCATGGTCGCGCTGCTCGCGCTCGACAGCTGGAGCAACTACCAGGCGCTGACCGAGAGCCTGGTCGACGCCTACGACCAGAGCCTGCTCGAGCCCGTGCAGGCGCTGGCCAACGGCATCGTGGTCGCGAGCGACGGCAGCGTGCGCGTGCAGGAGGCCTTCTCGGTGCAGGCGATGTTCGAGTCGACCCACCTGCGCTACAAGTACCTGCACGTGGGCGCGGCGCCGCTGGCCAGGGGCGAGGCCGGCACCGAGGAGACGCTGATGGGCGTGCCCGACCTGCCCGCCCCGCCGCCGAAGACGGCGACCGGCGCCGACGACGCGCCGGTGTTCTACGACGCGGTCTACCAGCAGCACCCGGTGCGCGTGGCCGCGCTGCGCCAGACGGTCTACAACAGCCACGCGGGCAGCGCTTACACCGTGCTGATCCAGGCCGCCGAAGGCACCGGCCCGCGCCAGCGCGCGGTGGACGAATCGCTGCGCCAGGAACTGCTGCGCGCCGCGCGCATGGTGCTGGTGATGGCCCTGCTGGTGTGGCTGGGCGTGGCCTGGACGCTGCGTCCGCTCGAGCGGCTGCGCCGCTCGCTGCGCGAGCGCGCGCGCGACGACATCAAGCCGCTCGACCCAGCCGGCGTGCCGCAGGAGGTGGTGCCGCTGGTCGACGCGGTCAACCACCACATCGGCCGCCATCGCCGCATGGTGGCCGAGCATTCGCAGTTCCTCGCCGATGCCTCGCACCAGCTGCGCACGCCGCTGGGCATCCTGTCGATCCAGGCCGGCTACGCGGTGCGCGAGACCGACCCCGAGCGCATGCGCGAATCGCTGCATGCGATCGTCGCGCAGCTCGCGCGCACGCGACGCCTGAGCGAACAATTGCTGGCGCTCGCGCATGCGACGCACGAGGACGAGACCGAGGCCGCCGCGCCCGGGATCGTCGACCTCAACGCGATCGCGCGCGCCGTGGTGCTGCAGTACCTGCCGCTCGCGCGCGAGCACGACCAGGACCTGGGCTGGGTCGATGCGCGCAGCGACACCGCGGCCGAGGGCCTCGCCGCGCCCGACGAGGAAGAGGACGCGGCATCGCCCGTGATCCCGGTGCGCGCCAACGCCGAGGAGCTGCACGAGCTGCTCGCGAACCTGGTGCACAACGCGATCAAGTACACGCCGCGCGGCGGCAACATCACGGTGACGGTGCGGCGCGATGCCTCGCAGGCGCTGGCCGAGGTCTGCGACAGCGGCCCCGGCATCGCGCCCGAGCGACGTGCCAGCGTGTTCGAGCGCTTCCAGCGCGACCCGGCCTCGCATGGCGCGAACGCACCCGCGATGCAGGGCGCCGGACTCGGCCTCACCATCGCGCGCGGCTATGCGCGGCGCAACGGCGGCGAGATCCTGCTCGATAGCGCCGACATGCCCGAGAGCGCCAACGGCGGCGGGCTGCGTGCGATCCTCCGATTGCCGCTCGCTCGTACGTGATAACACGTATTTTGGGCCTCGAAGGCCCTTGCAAGCGTGTTGCGAAAGGGGATTGAAAGGCCCGCTTCCTAGACTGCATTGCTTCAGCCCGAAGGAGACATATGCAGCACAGCACGGGTGGTGGCGCGGCCTCGCAGGCATCGCGCGCCCCATCGACATTCAAGAAAGACTATTACGGCGGAGCCCTGATGGTGATCGTCGGACTGGCGGCCGCCTACGCCGGCTACGGCTACCGCGTCGGCGAACTCGCGCACATGGGACCGGGCTTCTTCCCGGTCGCGCTCGGGCTGCTTTTGGCCTTCATCGGCCTCTTGATGGTGATCTCGGCGCGCGGCCAGCAACCGGCGCCCGAGGCCGCCGTCTCGCACGGCCATCCCGCCGGCCTGCCCGACCTGCGCGGCTGCGTCTGCATCGTGCTGGGCATCCTGGCCTTCCTGCTGCTCGGCGAGTACGGCGGGCTGTTGCCCGCGACCTTCGCGATCGTGTTCATCTCGGCGCTCGGCGACCGCGACAACACGCTGCGCGAAGCGCTGCTGCTCGCGCTCGCGATGATGGCCATCGCGGTGGTGGTGTTCTGGTGGGCGCTGAGTCTTCAGTTGCCGCTGTTCCAGTGGGGAGGTTGAGACCATGATCGGACAATCGCTCCACGACCTCTGGTTCGGCTTCGGCGTCGCGTTCCAGGGCTCCAACCTGCTCTGGTCCTTCTTCGGCGTGCTGGTGGGCAACCTCATCGGCGTGCTGCCCGGCATGGGCGCGCTGCAGGCCATCTCGATCCTGCTGCCGCTCACCTACGTGATGCACCCGGTGCCCGCCATCCTGATGCTGGCCGGCATCTTCTACGGTTCGCAGTACGGCGGCGCGATCGGCGCCATCCTGATGAACATGCCCTCGCACCCGCCGCACGCGGTGACCTGCCTCGACGGCTATCCGATGACCAAGCAGGGCAAGGGTGGCGTGGCGCTCGGCGTGACGATGATCTCCTCGTTCTTCGCCGCCTCGGTGGGCATCGTGGTGATGATCTTCGCCTCCCCGCTGCTGGTGCAGATCGCGTTCAAGTTCGGCCCGACCGAGATCTTCTCGATCATGATGCTGGGCCTGCTCGCGGGCTCGACCATGTCGCGCGGCTCGGCGCTCAAGGGCGTGGCGATGACGGTGTTCGGCCTGCTGTGCGGCGTGGTCGGCACCGACGTCAACAGCGGCAGCTTCCGCTTCGCCTTCGACCTGCCCGAGCTCAGCGACGGCCTCGAGCTGGTCGCGATCTCGATGGGCCTGTTCGGCGTGGCCGACTTCCTGCTCAACGTGAACCGCATGAAGAGCATCGGCGACACCGGCACGCTCAAGCTCAGCGACATGCGCCCGAGCAAGGAGGAGCTCAAGCGCGCCTTCCCCGCGATGATCCGCGGCACCATCGTGGGCACGATCTTCGGCGCGATGCCGGGCACCGGCCCGACCATCACCACCTTCATCGCCTATGCGCTCGAGCGCAAGGTGTCGAAGACGCCCGCGGCCTTCGGCACCGGCATGATCGAAGGCGTGGCCGGGCCCGAGGCCTCGGCGCATTCGAAGACGCAGGTCGACTTCATCCCGACCATGAGCCTGGGCATCCCGGGCGACGCGGTGATGGCGCTGATCCTCGGCGCGCTGCTGATCCAGGGCATCCAGCCCGGCCCGCAGCTGATCACCGAGCACCCGGACATCTTCTGGGGCCTGATCGCCAGCTTCTGGATCGGCAACGTGATCCTGGTGGTGCTCAACGTGCCGCTGATCGGCGTCTGGGTGAAGCTGCTGAAGGTGCCCTACAAGTACCTGTTCCCGGCGGCGATGTTCTTCATCGCGGTGGGCGTGTTCAGCACGCAGAACAGCCTGTTCCAGATCTGGGAGGTGCTGGTGTTCGGCATCATCGGCGCGCTGCTGATGTCGCTCGAGTTCTCTGTCGCGCCGATCCTGCTGGGCTTCGTGCTCGGGCCGATGGTGGAGGAGAACTTCCGCCGCGCGCTGCTGCTCTCGCGCGGCGACATGTCGGTGTTCATCACGCGCCCGATCAGCGGCACCTTCATCGGCCTGTGCGTGCTGCTGCTGATCGGCGTGGGCTACTCGGCCTGGCGCGGCTCGCGGCGCAAGTCGCAGCTGCTGCCCGATGCGCCCGACGGTGCGCCACCGGCCGAAGCGGTGACGCTGGGCAAGTAGTTAGAGACCTTCGGCGAAGGCCAGCACGCGGCGCCCGTCGGCCTCGGTGTAGACCGCGGCCGGCGTGAGCCCCACGTAGCGGCCGCCCTCGTGCGGCCGCGCTTCCACCAGCTGGAAGCCCACCACCTCGCCCGACTTCACGTAGCGCGTCTCGATGTAGATGCCGGTCTGGCCGGCCTTGTTGATCGGCAGCTGCGCGACCGCCGCATAGTCCTCGGCCTTGAGCAGCGCGGTCAGGCGGTCCTTGAGATGGAAGTCGTACCAGGCCTGCTTGTAGACCTGCGACTCGCCGGTCTTCACGTGCTTGAGCATCACCAGCAGCTTGCGCTGGAACAGCTTGAGTTCCTTCATCAGGAATTCGAACAGGTCGCCGTACTCGCCCGGTGCCGTTTCCGGCGTCTTCTGAATGGCCATCTCGCCTCGCTCGCTTTCTTCAACGTCGTTGTGGTTGTGGGTCGCGAGGCCGGTGTTCCCTCCCCCGCGGCGGGCGCACTTTACTATCGGACGATGGCATTTCGCGCCGCCTGGCGCGCGAACGATGCAACAGAGTTTCACAAGTGAACCCAATAGTTTTCAGAACCGCGACGCGCGCCGACCTGGCCGCCATCGTCGCCCTGCTCGCCGACGATCCGCTGGGCCGCGAACGCGAGGCCGCGGGTGCCTCACCCGATGCCGTCGATGCGCGCTACGTCGCCGCCTTCGAGGCCATCGCGGCCGATGCGAACCAGCAACTCGTGGTGGTGACCGAGGGCGCCACGGTGGTCGGCACGCTGCAGCTCTCGTTCATCCCGGGCATCGCGCGCCAGGGCGCATGGCGCGGCCAGATCGAAGCCGTGCGCATCGCGGCGCAGCGGCGCGATGCGGGGCTGGGCCAGCGGATGTTCGAGTGGGCGATCGCGCGCTGCCGCGAACGGGGCTGCACCCTGGTGCAGCTCACGACCGACAAGCGCCGGCCTGACGCCCATCGCTTCTACGAGCGGCTGGGCTTCGTGGCGAGCCACGAGGGCTACAAGCTCGCGCTGTAGCCGCGCAACGCGCTCAGGTGGGCGTGCTGCCCGTGTCGGGCTCGCGCACGCCGAAGGGCTTGCCCGGCAGCGGGATGAACTCGGTCTCGCCGGGCACGTGGCCCATGCGCTGCGCGGCCCAGTCCTCGCCGGCCTGCAGGATGCGTTCGCGCCGGCTCGAGACGAAGTTCCAGGTGATGTAGCGCGGGCCGTCGAGCGGCTCGCCGCCGATCACCACCAGCCGCACCGGCGCGGTCACGGGTGCCGTGAGGTTGGCACCCTGCCCGTCGGCCAGCACCGCCATGGTGTGCATCGGTGCCACGACGCCGTCGATGCCGACGTCGCCATCGATCGGATAGACCGCGAGCTCGGGCGCCAGCGCGGGCAGCGCGAAGCTCGCGCCGGCCGGCAGGGCGATGTCGAGGTAGACGGTCTGCGAGAAGGTCGTGACCGGCGAGCGCACGCCGAAGGCCTCGCCCACCAGCACGCGCACGCCCACGCCCTGCTCGAACAGGGCAGGAATGGCGTCGGAGGCGGTGTGCTCGAAGCTGGGCTCGACCTCTTCATGGGCCTGCGGCAGCGCGGCCCACAGCTGCAGGCCGTGATTGACGAAGGTCTCGGCCAGCAGGCGCTCGGGCTTGCGCTCGGAGTGCACGATGCCGCGGCCCGAGGTCATCCAGTTGATGGCGCCCGGCAGGATCTCCTGCACGCTGCCGATGCTGTCGCGGTGCATCATCGCGCCCTCGAACAGGTAGGTGACGGTGGCCAGGCCGATGTGCGGATGCGGGCGCACGTCGTGCGAGTTGCCCGGCTGCTCGGTGGCCGGGCCGAAATGGTCGAAGAACACGAAGGGGCCGACCGAGCGGCGCACGGCCGCGGGCAGCAGGCGCCGCACGTTGAAGCCGCCCCCCAGGTCCTTGTCATGCGGTTGCAGCAAACGGGTGGTGGGGGTGGCGTCGGTCATCGTGTTCTCTCCGTGGGTGCCCCGGGCCGGGGCGGCCCGCGCAGGCGGTGGTCAGCCGCGCGATCTTGCCACCGCGGCCACGCGCTCGCCGAAAGACCGCGCGGTGTCGAGGTCACCGCGGGGAATCTCGGCCGGGCTCGCGTCCGAGGGCGACTGCGTCAGCAGGCCGCCGTAGCCGCCGATGTAGTTGGTCGAGTCGCGCGTGGCGGCCTTGTTGTTGGTCGGCAGGATGCCCATGCTGACCCAGATGCCGCTGTGCTGCATCGCGAGCGTCCACAGGTAGGTCATGGTCGTGACCTTGTCGCCGTTGATGGTGGCGCTGTTGGTGAAGCCGGCGAACAGCTTGTCCTTCCAGCCCTGCGTGTACCAGACCTTCGACGATGCATCGGCGAATTTCTTGAACTGCCAGCTCACGCCGCCCATGTAGGTGGGCGAGCCGAAGATGATCGCGTCGGCCGCGGCCAGGGTTTCCCAGCCGCCCTCGGGCAGGTTGCCGTCGGCGTCGATGGCGAGCAGTTGCGCGCCGGCGCCGTCGGCCACGGCCTGCGCCACGCGCTGGGTATGGCCGTAGCCGGAATGGAAGACGATGACGATGTTGGCCATGTTCGGTTTGCTCCTTGTGGTGGATGGATGGGCGCGGCTCAGCGCTTGTCGATGCTGAAGCGGCCCGGGCCGAAGGCGGCGAAGGCGAGCAGGCCGCCGGCGATGGCCATGTTCTTGTTGAAGTTGATCTGCTGCATCATCTTCATCGCATCGGGCACGGCCCAGTACTTGTGGAAGAACAGCGCGGTCACGACGGTGAAGATGGCCATGACGATCGCGGTCCAGCGGGTCTTGAAGCCCAGCAGCAGCGCGATGCCCAGGCCGAGTTCGATGACGATCGCGACCGCGGCCGCCACCTCGGGCAGCGGCAGGCCGGCCGAGGTGATGTAGCCCACGGTGCCGCCGAAGCCCATGAGCTTGCCGATGCCGGCCGGGATGAACAGGTAGGCGATCAGGATGCGGCCGATCAGCGCGAGCGTGTCCTGCGCGCCGTTGGGGGTTGCGGTGGTGGTGGTCATTGCTGGGAACTCCTCTGTGGTTGTGGATCGGGAAACGGAAAAACAAGGAGGGTGAGCAGGAAGACGCGCCCCGCGGACAGGGCGCCTCCCCTTCTACACCGCTCAGGCGGCCAGGTCGAACACCAGCACCTCGGCGTCCTTGCCGGCGGCCAGCGTCAGTTGCGATTCGCCTTCGAGCAGCGCGGCGTCGCCGCCCAGGAGCTTCTGGCCATTCACTTCGAGCTCGCCGCGCACCAGGTGCACATAGCTCTTTCGCGTCGGGTCGAGCGCCAGGCTGGCCTGCTCTTCGCCGTCGAGCAGACCCGCGAAGAGGCGCGCGTCGGCATGCACCTTCACCGAGCCGTCGCTGCCGTCGGGCGAAGCCACGAGGCGCAGCTTGCCGCGCTTCTCGGCGTTGCTGAACTGCTTCTGCTCGTAGCCCGGCTCGATGCCGCGCACGTTGGGCTGGATCCAGATCTGCAGGAAGTGCGTGGTCTCGTCGGCCTTGTGGTTGAACTCGCTGTGCATCACGCCGCGGCCGGCGCTCATGCGCTGCACGTCGCCGGGCGGGATCGATTCCACGTTGCCCATGCTGTCCTTGTGCGCCAGCTCGCCCGAGAGCACGTAGCTGATGATCTCCATGTCCTTGTGGCCATGGGTGCCGAAGCCGGCACCGGCGGCCACGCGGTCCTCGTTGATCACGCGCAGGTTGCCGAAGCCCATGTGGGCCGGGTCGTAGTAGTTGGCGAAGGAAAAGCTGTGGAACGAGCGCAGCCAGCCGTGGTCGGCATAACCGCGTTCCTGGGATTTACGGACTTGCAACATCGTCGGACTCCTTGGGCCGGGCCCCGTGGGGGAAACCTTCGGCCTTCTTCGTATGCCGCGCCGGATGCGCAGCGGATGGGAAGAACTTTAGGCCCGCGCCCCCGAGGGAAAAGCGCCGCGCTTTGATGGCATCATTCAAATTTTTCGAACGATGGAGCCGCGACCATGCCCAGCCCCCGCGACGTGCTGACCCCCGATGCGCTGGCCATGCTGCAGACCGTGGCCCACACCGGCAGCTTCGCCGCGGCGGCGCGCGCGCTCGACCTGGTGCCCAGCGCGCTGAGCTACCGCGTGCGCCAGATCGAGGATGCGCTCGACGTGCTGCTGTTCGACCGCAGCGCGCGCCAGGCGAAATTGACCGAGGCCGGCGCCGAGCTGCTGCGCGAGGCGGCGCGGCTGCTCGGCGAGATCGACGCGGTGGCCAACCGCGTCAAGCGCGTGGCCACCGGCTGGGAGCCGATGCTCACGATCGCGGTCGACAGCGTGATCGCGCGCGATCCGCTGCTCGACCTCGCCACCGCCTTCTTCGCGCTCGAGCCGCCGACGCGCCTGAAGCTGCGCGACGAGACCCTGCTCGGCACCATCGAGGCGCTGACCAGCGGCGAGGCCGACCTCGCGATCGGCGCGGTGCTCGATGCCGCCAGCCTGGCCCTGACCGCCACCGGCCTGCGCAGCCGGCCGCTGGGCACCTTGCGCTTCGTCTATGCGATGGCGCCGCACCATCCGCTCGCGCGGCTCGAGGAGCCCCTGAGCGACGCGGTGCTGCGCCAGTACCGCGCCGTGGCCGCGGCCGACTCGGCGCGCAGCAGTCCCGGCCTCACGGTCAACCTGGTCGGCGGGCAGGACGTGCTGACGGTGCCGACCATGCAGGCCAAGCTCGCGGCGCAGCTGCACGGTCTGGGCGGCGGCTTCCTGCCCGAGCCGATGGCGCGGCCCTACATCGAGGCCGG
>NZ_JBZAYE010000224.1:0-10528 GCF_058244205.1 Variovorax sp. 20P10.2.4 | reverse complement strand
ACACGCTGGCGCCGGGCGAATTCGATGCCGGCACCGCCGACACCACCTTCCTGCTGGCGATGGCCGATGCCACCGCGGCCGAGCTGATGCCGGGCCTGGTGCGGATCGCCGAGACCGAGGCGCCCGGCATTTCGATGCGGGTGCTGCCGCTGACCACGCGCGACCCGCGCCGCATGCTCGAGCACGAGGAGGTCGACATGGCGATCGGCTACTTCCCGGCCGTGATCGCGAGCCTGGCGGCGCGCGGCCAGTCGGGCGTGGGCGTGCCCTTCGAGACCCAGCGGCTGTACCTGGGCCAGTACGTGTGCGTGATGCGCCGCGGCCATCCGCTGGCCGAACGGCCGCTCACGCTCGACGACTACTGCGCCGCGCGGCACCTGCTGGTGAGTTTCTCGGGCCGGCCCTATGGCTTCATCGACCAGACGCTGGGCGCGCTCGGGCGCGAGCGGCGCATCGTGGTCACGGTGAACCAGTTCTTCACGGCCGGCCAGGTGGTCGCGACCACCGATCTGCTGACCGTGCTGCCGCGCCATTTCGTGACGGTCACGGGCATCGGCGACCAGCTGGTGCTGCGCGACCTGCCCTTCGACCAGCCGCCGGTGCACGTGGATGCCATCTGGCACCGGCGCGCCCAGCACGCCCATTCGCACGAATGGCTGCGGCAATCGCTGCTGCGCTCGGCGGCGGCCGCTTTCGCGGGCTCGATACTCGGGCAGCAGGTGCCGGGCTGAAACGCCCGGCGGTTGGAATCGCTCGCGGGGTCAGCGAACGACGCGCAGCCAGGCGGCTGCCGCGCCGCGCAGTTCCTGCGCGTGGTGGGCGTCGAGGCCCGCGCGCACATCGGCGCTTTCCATCAGCGCCGCGGCGTGGCTGGCCGGCGCAGAATTGGCGGAGGAACGGAAGAAACGTGCCACTTGGGCAATGAGGCTGAACATGATGGTGCGCGGCTCTTGGCTGCGCTGCAGTGGTTGATGCCCCATAGATTAGGGGTTAACCCTAGTTAAAAAATGCCACATCTATGCGTGATACGCATAGGCTGATCCACCTAGATAGAAACCCTGATGAAACTGCAGCTGCTCTCGGACCTGCATCTCGAATCCCACCCGCGCTTCCACGCCGAGCCCGTGCCGGGCGCCGACCTGCTGGTGCTCGCGGGCGACGTGGGCTCCTACCAGGAAGGCTCGCGCCTGGAGGATCCCGACTTCGGCCTCGGCCGCTTCTCGCCCAAGAAGGGCTGGCCGACGCCCGTGATCTACGTGCCGGGCAACCACGAGTACGACAACCTCGATTTCGACGAAACCCACGTTCGGCTGCGCGCGCTGTGCGAGGAGCTCGGCATCCTCTGGCTCGAGCGCGAAACGCTGGTGATCGAGGGCATCCGCTTCGTCGGCACCACGCTGTGGGCCGATTTCGACGCGCTCGTGACGCCCACCGACGGCCTCGCCGAAGCGCTCAAGAAGCGCGGCAAGGCGATGCGCGCGGCCGACTTTTATCTCGAGAAGATGTCCTCGCGGCGCAATGGCGTGCCCTTCCTGTCGGCAGAATTGCGAGAGCAAGGGCTCACATGCCAGGCCTGGCTGCGCGAGGCGCTGGCCCGGCCTTTCGACGGCACCACGGTCGCCATCACCCATTTCGCGCCTTCGCTGGCCAGCGCCGATCCGCGCTACGGGCTCACGCCCGGCACCGCGGGCTTTTGCAACTCGCTCGACGAGCTGCTGCCGCAGGCCAGCCTCTGGCTGCACGGCCACCTGCACTGCGCCTTCGACTACGTGAAGGACGGCTGCCGCGTGGTCGCCAATCCGCTGGGCTACCGCAGCAAGGGCGAGCAGGAGGGCTTCCGGCCCGAGCTGCTGATCGAGATCCGCTGAGTCCGACAAAGCCGCCGCGATGCCGCCGATATGATGGCCCGCACTCCTCCAACCACCGCCCTTCGGCCTCTTGCCGCCCGCGCATGCTCGACAACCTCGCACCCTTCCTCATCCACTGGGCCATCACCGCGCTTTCGCTCTGGGTCGCCAGCCGCATCTTCAAGGGGCTGAGCTTCGAGAGCACCGGCGCGCTGATCATCTCGGCGCTGCTGCTGGGCCTGGCGAACGCGGTCGTGAAGCCGCTGCTGATCGTGCTGACCCTGCCGCTCACGCTGGTGACCTTCGGCCTGTTCCTGCTGGTGATCAACGCGCTGATGATCCTGCTGGTGGCGGCGCTGGTGCGCGGCTTCCGGGTCTCGGGCTTCTGGACCGCGCTGTTCGCGAGCCTGTTCGTCTCGATCCTCAGCATCCTGATCGGCGCCTTCGTCGGCGGCAGCGATCCGGCCACCACGATCCAGATGCCGCAAGGCACCGGCAACTGGCTCTAGCCAGCGCCGCGCTTCAGCGCGCGGCCAGCCCGTCGAAGCAGGTCGAGAGCACGAGCTCGACGATCTGCGCGTCGCTGTGCTGCCCGCCGCCCTGGAGAAAACCCAGCACCGGATCGCAGCCGCGCGCATAGAGCGTGTAGAGCACGCCGATCGCGGGCAGCTTGGGATTCATCGAGCCGTCGGCCTGGGCCGCCTGGATCCAGCCGCCGAGGGTGTCGCTGATGGTCACCAGCCGGTCGATGTAGCCGCGGTTGCCCAGCAGGGTCGCGCGCAGGCTGGAGTTCTGGTGCGGCAGCGTGGGCATCTCGCCCGCGAGCTGCAGCTCGAGCGCCCAGCGCACCGTGGCGCGCAGCTTGCCTATCGGCGGCTCCTCGGCCGGCAGCGCCGCGAGCATGTCGAGCGTGCGCTGCATCAGCCGCACCATCGCGGCGGCCGCCAGGTCTTCCTTGCTCGGGAAATGCTTGTAGAGGCTGGCCTTGGCGATGCCCACCGCGGCCGCGACCTCGTCGACCGTCATCGACTCGAAGCCCTTCTGCGCCAGCAGCCGGTTGGCGGTCTGCACGATGGCCTCTTCCCGCGCAGCCAGCATCTGCGCCTTGAAGGAAGGCTTGGCGGTCGAAACGGTCATGCCGAAATTCTAGTCTCGCGCGTCATCCGGCATACGGCGCGCGTGCCGAATTACCAAGCAGTCTGAAGTTCCGCCCCGGGCTCAGGCGCCGCGGCGCTCGTGCGCGCTGTCCTTGTAGTGCTGTGCCTTGTCCGCGTACATCGCGCGGTCGGCGCGCTGCAGCGCGGCCTCGAGCGAATCGCCCACGTGGCAGGTCGCCAGCCCGATCGCCAGGCTCAGCGCATGGCCGCTCTGGCCGGCATGGAACTGGTTGTTGAGCTCCAGCAGCGCGAGGATGCGCTCGCGCATCGCCTCGGCGCCGCGCTCGTCGGTCTGCGGCATCAGCACCGCGAACTCGTCGCCGCCGATGCGCGCGGGCCAGGACGGCGTGTCGACCGCCTTGTCGAGCACCTCGCCCATGCGGCGCAGCATGGTGTCGCCGGCGGCGTGGCCTTCCTGGTCGTTGAGCTGCTTCAGGCCGTTGAGGTCGATCGCCACGATCGACACCGGCCACGGCCCCTTGCGCGCCAGGCGGTTGAGCTCCTCGGTGTAGAAGGTGCGGTTGCACAGCTGCGTGAGCACGTCGTGCTTGCCCAGGTACTCGAGGTAGGCCTCGGCCTTCTTGCGCGCGGTGATGTCGACCAGCGAGACCAGCACCAGGTCCCAGCTGTCGAGCCGGTCTTCCTGCACCGCGAACTGCATGTGGATGTTGAGCAACTCGCCCGAGAGCGAATAGTTGATCACCTCGCGCTGCTGCAGCGTCTTGTGGTTCCACAGGTCGTTGAGCTGCTCGGCGAAGGACTCGCGCATCTCGTCGCGGAAGATGCGCGACAGGCTGCCCAGCAGGGTGCGCAGGTCGGGCGCGCCGAACATCCGCAGGGTCTCGTGGTTCACGTCGATGACGCGGATCTCCTGCATGCAGCGGGTCACGAACTCGGGATGCACCTTGAGGAAGGTGGCGAAGTCGGTGATGCCGCGCGCGCGCAGGTTGTCGAGCAGGCCGCGCACCGCGCTGAAGTCCTCCACCCACAGCGACACCGGCGAGTGGTCGAACAGGCTGCGCGCATAGCGCTCGCTCTCGGCCTGCCGGCGCTGGGCCGCCACGCGCTCGGTCACGTCGTCGAGCGCGACCAGCACGCGGTCCCAGTGCGCTTCGTGGCCCGGCAGCACGCGCGCGCGCACCCGCACGTCGAGCCGGCGGCCGTCGAGCGCGTAGTTCACGGTCTCGCTCTCGAAGCGCATCTGGCCGCGCCAGAGCTGGTCGAGCTCGTGCACCACGGTGGCCGACATGTCGCCGCGGAACACGCTGTCGAGCGACCCGAGCAGCTGCGCCTGGCTCTCGGCCGCGAACAGCTCGAGCGTGTGGCGGTTCACGCGCAGCACCTTCAGCGAGGCCATGCAGTCGCGCACCCGCTGCGGGTCCTCGGCCAGGAAGGCGACGAGGTCGGTCACGCCCTGCGCGCGCCAGCCGTCGAGCATGCGCCGCAGCGCGCTGTAGTCCTCGATCCAGAGCGAGACCGGCGCCAGATCGAAGGTGGCGTCGAGGTCGTCGACGGGAGCGGCATCGGTCGCGTCGGTCAGGTCCATCCGTGAAGCTTTCGAAAGAAGAGGCGGGACAAGCGGGGCAGCGCGGACTAAAACCTAATTATTACCCTGCCAAGACACCATGGCGCATCCCGCAACCGGGGATTCTGCCTGCCGCCCGTCCAGAAAAGCCCCGCTCAGCTCAGCATCTGGCCGCGGCTTCCGATCACCGCCACGTCCACGAAATTACCGCCTTCGCGGTTCGCGCGGCCGTAGTTCAGCTTCAGGCCGCCGAGGTCGAAGCCCTCGATGCGCTCAAGCCCCTGCAGCACCGAGGCACGATTCAGCGACGGCCCGGCGCGGCGCATGCCCTCGGCCAGCACGGCGGCATTCACGTAGCCCTCGAGGCTCGCGAGCGAGAACTCGCGCGTGCCGTTGGCGACCATGTCGGCCTGGTAGCGGCGCACGATCTCGAACTTGGTCGCGTTCGGCGATGGCACCACGATCGTGAAGCCCAGCCCGCGCGACAGCTCGCCGAGCGCGCCGAGCGAACTCGCCGTGATCGACAGCCCGTAGGCCGAGCTGTTGCCGCCCGCCTCGCGCAGCGCCTTGAGGAACACCGGCGCCGTGCCCGCGAGGCCGACGATCACCACCTGCGGCTTCGCCTGGGCGATGGCCGTGGCGGCCGGGCCGACCTCCATGCTGGTGGTGTTGGGCGTGGTCGCGACCACGGCCGGCTCGAGCTTCGCCTTCGCGAGCGAGGCCTTGAAGGCCGCCAGCAGCGACTGGCCCAGCGGGTCGTCGGAATGCACGAGGCCGATGCGGTCCTGGCCCAGCACCCGGGCCGTGCTCACCAGCTTCTCGATCTCCTGCGCGTAGTTGACGCGCACCCAGAAGGTGTTGGGCGCGTTCTTCTTGCGCAGCGCGAGGGTGCCGGTCAGCGGCCCCACCACGGCCATGCCCGGCACCGCGTCCATCACCTCCGAGGACGGGCGCGTGCCCAGCGGATGCAGCAGCGCGAGCACCGAAGCGTCCTTCTCGAAGGCCAGCGCATTGGCCTTGGCCAGCTCGGGCTTGAACTGGTCGTCGGCCATCACGAGTTCGACCTTGGTGCCGTTGAAGCCGCCCGCGCGGTTCATCGCCGCGAAGAAGGCCGAGGAGCCCTGGAACAGCCCCTGGCCATTGACCTTCTCCACGCTGCTGTTGTCGAAGGTGGCGCCGATGCGCAGCGGCCGGTTCTGCGCGAAGGCCGGCAGGCCCAGGCCCGCGGCGAAGGCCGTGGCCGCGAGGCGGCCCAGGGCCCGGCGGCGGCCGGTGGGCAGGACGGGGGATGGCGGCACGCGCGGCGTCGCGACGGTCATGGTTCGAGGCTCCCTGGCGACATCCTGGCGATGTCTTGGTGACAAAACTTCACACTTTTGCCAGGAATGTAACTCACACCGTTCGCGCCGGAATGACAGGCCGGCCGCCCCGCCCGCCGTGGCGTGTCAGAGCAGCTCTTCGCCCACGATCGGCAGCAGCAGCCAGTTCTTGAAACGCAGCCAGATGAACTCGCCGGGCTCGTCCTCGTGGACGATGTCGCCGCCCGCGTCGTCGTACTCGAGCCACTGCACGCGGCGGCCGTCGGGCCCCAGCCGCAGGCGGTAGCCGATGTTCACGCGCGCGGTGGTGCGCATCAGCCGGTCGTAGTCGTTGACCATGTCGGGGCTGTCGATCACCAGCCCCATCTCGGTGTTGACCGCGGCCGAGCGGTGGTCGAGGTTCATCGAGCCGACGAAGAAGCGCTCGTCGTCCACGATCGCGAGCTTGGCGTGCAGTCGGCTGATGGTCTTGCCGAAGTCGCCGAACTGGCCCGAGCGCCCGCTGAGCAGCGGCGCGATCTCGAAGATGTTGACGCCGATCTTCAGCATGTCGGCGCGGTAGCGCTCGTAGCCCGCGTAGGCCAGCGGCTCGTCGGTGGCGCCCAGCGAATTGGTGATCACCGTGATGCGCGCGCCCGAGGCGATGTTCTTCTTCATCTGCGCCATGCCGCGCGCGCCCGGAATGAAGTAGGGCGAAGCGATCTTCACGTCGTGCTGCGCCGAGTCGATGACGCCGAGCGCGCCCTCGGTCACGCTGCCGCGGTAGGCCAGCTCGGGCTTGCGCGTGATCTTCTCGGGGTCGTCCACGAACAGCGTGAACGGCGCCCAGTAGCGGTCGAGCTTGCCGGTGATCAGCTGCTCGCCCACCGGCGACTTGTCGAGGATGTCGCGCGGGCGGATCGGCACGTCGGGCACCGCCGTGCGCGCGATCTCGTCGAAGCGGCGCTGCGCCGCCTCGGGCGTCATCGCCAGCGGCGCGATGTTCTCGATCGGGCGCACGTGCGGGCTGTTCCAGTAGCGGTCGAAGCCGTCCGACATCTGGCGCACCACCGGGCCGCACGAGATCACGTCCATGTCGATGAAGTTCGCCGCGGTGCTGCGCATGAAGTACTCGTTGGCGATGTTGCGCCCGCCCGAGACCGCGAAGCTGTTGTCGGCGATCAGCAGCTTGTTGTGCATGCGGTGGTTGATGCGGCCGAAGTCGGTGATCGACAGCGCCAGCCGCGTGGCCAGCGAGCTCGCGCGCGAAGGCAGCGGGTTGAACAGCCGCACCTCCACGTTCGGGAAGGCCGAGAAGGTGCTGAAGACCTCGTCGGCGCCGCCGGTGTAGAGGTCGTCGACCAGCAGGCGCACGCGCACGCCGCGCGCGGCCGCCTCGCGCAGCTCCTTGAGGAACAGCAGGCCGACGTCGTCGTTCTCGATCAGGTAGTACTGGACGTCGAGCGACTTCTCGGCGTGGCGCGCCAGCGAGATGCGCGCGTCGAAGGCGAAGGCCGCCTCGGGCAACAGCCGGAAGCCCGACAGCGGGGTTTCGCTGCCGCCCGGCGCGTCCTTGTACGCGAGCTGGCCCAGCTCGGTCTGCGTCACGTCGGTGAAGGCCAGCGTCGGCGGCTTGTCGGGCGGCGGTGGCGGCAGGCTCGCGCAACCCGAAATCCATGCGGCCGCGGCGCACAGGGCGAGCGCGGCAAGGCGGCGGAGCGAGGTGGCGGGCATGGCTCGAAATGTAGCTCGCGGCGGTGACGAACGTCACCCCTATGATCGGCGCGGCGCCACGGGCGCATGCGAGGGTAAGAGAAGGCTAAGAAAAGGGGTCGGAAAAGAGTGCTCAACGGCTTGTGGCTGGGTTTCTTCCTGGTGGCGGCGCTGGCCGCCTTCGGCCGCTGGCTGCTCGGCGGCGACCCGGCCGTCTTCGCGGCGCTGGTCGAGAGCCTGTTCGCGATGGCCAGGCTCGCGGTCGAGGTCATGGTGCTGCTGTTCGGCACCCTCACCCTGTGGCTGGGCTTCCTGCGCATCGCCGAAGCGGCCGGCCTCGTGGCCTGGCTCGCGCGCATGCTCGGCCCGCTGTTCCGCCGGCTCATGCCCGGCGTGCCGGCCGGCCATCCGGCGCTGGGCCTGATCACCATGAACTTCGCGGCCAACGCGCTCGGCCTGGACAACGCCGCCACGCCGATCGGCCTGAAGGCGATGCGCGAGCTGCAGCGGCTCAACCCCGACCCGGTCACGGCCACCAACGCGCAGATCCTGTTCCTGGTGCTCAACGCCTCCTCGCTCACGCTGCTGCCGGTCACCATCTTCATGTACCGCGCGCAGCAGGGCGCGGCCGATCCCACGCTGGTGTTCCTGCCGATCCTGCTGGCCACCAGCGCCTCTACGCTGGTCGGGCTGCTCTCGGTGGCTGCGGTGCAGCGGCTCAAGCTGTGGGACCCGGTGGTGCTGGCCTACCTGCTGCCGGGCGCGCTGCTGCTCGGTGGCTTCATGGCGCTGCTGGGCACGCTCTCGGCCGCGGCCATCGCCGCGCTCTCCTCGCTGCTGGGCAACCTCACGCTGTTCGGCGTGCTCGTCGCCTTCCTGCTGGCCGGCGCGCTGAAGCGCGTGAAGGTCTACGAATGCTTCATCGAGGGCGCCAAGGAAGGCTTCGACATCGCGAAGAACCTGCTGCCCTACCTGGTCGCGATGCTGTGCGCGATCGGCGTGCTGCGCGCCTCGGGCGCGCTCGACCTCGCGCTCGAGGGCGTGCGCTGGCTGGTCCATGCGGGCGGCTTCGATGCGCGCTTCGTCGACGCCCTGCCGACCGCGCTGGTCAAGCCCTTTTCGGGCAGCGCGGCACGCGCGATGCTGATCGAGACCATGAAGAGCCAGGGCGTCGACAGCTTCCCCGCGCTCGCGGCCGCCACCATCCAGGGCAGCACCGAGACCACCTTCTACGTGCTGGCCGTGTACTTCGGCGCGGTCGGCATCCAGCGCGCGCGGCACACGGTGGCCTGCGCGCTGCTGGCCGAGCTGGCCGGCGTGATCGCGGCGATCGCGGTCTGCTACTGGTTCTTCGGCTGAAGACCGGCGTCCGGCAGGTGCGCCGCGATCTCCTCGCGCATGATGCGCGCCAGCTCTTCACGGCGCGGCTGGATCCTGAACATCGGACCGCCCACCAGCAGCGCGAACTGGCGCTGCCCCACCTGCAGCGGCAGCGCCACGCCGCCGAGGTCGGCCGTGAACTCCGCGGCGCCCTCGAACCATCCACGCTGGATCGAGCGCGCGATCTCGATCTCGACCGCCTCCACGCTCATCAGCGTGGTCGGCGTGTAACGCTCGAACACGGCCTTGCGCAGCACGGTGGCGCGGTCGGCATCGGACAGCTGCGACAGCAGCGCGCGGCCGGTGGCGGTGACGTGCAGCGGCACCAGCTTGCCGGGCGCGGCCGAATAGCGCACGGCATGCGGCGACTCGACCGCGTCGATGAACAGCGCCTGGCCGCCGCTGATGGCGCCGAGCACGGCCGTCTCCTGGGTCCGTTTCGACAGCGCCTCCAGCAGCGTGCGCAGGCTCGGCGGCAGCGGCGCGGCGCGCTCGATCGCATCGATGAGCTGCTGCCAGCGCGGCGACGGATAGACGCCTTCGCGCGCGCGCGGCTCGTAGAGGTAGCCGCGATTGGCCAGCGTGCCCAGCAGGTTGAAGGTGCTCGAGCGCGGCCAGCCGAAATGCTTCGAGATCTCGGCCAGCGTGGCCGGCCGTCGATGCGTCGCGAAGAACTCGATCAGCTCCAGGGCGTTGACGACCTGCTTGACATCCACGGATGAAAATTTCCTTCTGACTGACGACGGAGTGGGGCTCGGTATCGGCGGGAAGTCTAGCCGGAGCCCACCGGCCCGCCCGGAGCGTCCAGGCCGAGGATGCGACGCGCCTGCACCTCGTGCGGCCGGTCGATCATCCGGCCATCGAGGCTCGCCACGCCCGCGGGCGTGGCGGCGAGCGCGTCCAGCACGGCGCGGGCCCAGCGGCGCTCCGCCTCCGAGGGTTCGAAGGCCGCGTTGACGATGGCGCACTGGTCCGGATGGATCGCCGCCTTGGCGCGAAAGCCGTCGACGCGCGCCGCCGAGGCCTCGGCGCGCAGGCCCTCGGCATCGGCGAAGTCGGTGTAGACCGCGTCGATGGCCATCACCTCGGCCGCCGCGGCGCCGAGCAGGCACAGGTTGCGCGCGAGCTCGAACGGCGCGCGGTAGCGCCCGTCCGTGCGGTTCGACGACGCGCCCAGCGCACCCGCCAGGTCCTCGGCACCCCACATCAGGCCGCACAGCCGCGCGCTGCTTCCCGCATAGCCGGCGAGTCCCAGCACGGCGGCCGGCGTCTCGGTCGCCACTGCAATGATCGAGGTGCGGCCCGGCGGCAGCGCGAGCGCCGCCTCCATGCCGTCGAGCACGTGGTCGAGGCGAACGATGTCCTTGCGCCCCGCGCACTTGGGCAGCACCACGCCATCGGGCGCACCGGGCATCACGGCGCCGAGATCGGCGAGCGTGAGGCCGGTGTCGAAGGCATTGACGCGCACGAACACGCGGCGCCCGCCCCGCTCGCGGCCCAGGGCCTCGCGCGCCAGCCGCCGGGCCTCGTCCTTGCGCTGCGGCGCCACCGCGTCCTCGAGGTCGAGGATCAGCGCGTCGGCCGCGCTCGTGAACGACTTGTCGATCT
>NZ_JBZAYE010000223.1:0-10540 GCF_058244205.1 Variovorax sp. 20P10.2.4 | reverse complement strand
GATCGCCGAGCGCATGCCGGCCGAGTCCTAGGCAGGCAGTGCGTCGGCGCCGATGCGCTCCCACAGCCGCGCGACCGCCGGCCGCGCGTTGAGCCGCGCGCGCCAGGCCACGATCGCGACCTCCACGTCCCAGGCACCATCGCCCACCGGCACCAGCTCGCCGAGCCGGCCCGCGACGAAGGAGCTGTCGGGCAGCCAGGCCATGCCCATGCCCTGCTGCGCGAGGTCGCCGAGCACGTCGGTCATCTCTGATTCGAAGGCCCGGTAACCGATCAGCGGCTGCGCCGACTGCTCGATCGCTGTCGCGACCACGCGCGCGAAGTAGCCGCTGGGCGAGTACATCAACAACGGCACCGGGCTGGCCGCGCTGCCCGGCAGCGCGAAGCGCTCCGAGGCGGCGAGCGCGCGCGACACGTAGGGCCGCACGCGCTCGAGGCCGAGCTCGCGGCGCTCGAAGCGCGCCGCATCGAGCTGCAGCGGATGCGCGGCCTGGTGGAAGCCGATCAGCACGTCGGCCGAGCCCGCGCTGAAGGCCGTCAGCGTGTCGTGCACGTTGCCGACCTCGAGGCTGCAGCTGAGGTCGCCCGCGCCCGACCAGCGCGCCCACCAGCCCGGCAGCCGCGTGCTGGCCAGCGCATAGGTCGAGGCGATGCGCACGTGGTTGCGCGCGGGCGCGTCGCCGATCTCGGCGCGCGCGTCGGCGATCTGGTCGAGCAGGCCCGCGGCCACCTTGCGGAAGCGCTCGCCCGCGGGCGTGAGCCGCGTCGGATAAGCCGCGCGATCGATCAGCTTGGCGCCCAGCCATTGCTCGAGCGCCTGGATGCGGCGGCTGAACGCGGCCTGCGAGACGTTGCGCATCTCGGCCGCGCGCGTGAAGTTCTGCACCTCGGCCAAGGTGACGAAATCCTGAAACCAGCGTGTGTCCATCGCGCCCTCTGTTGCTTTGCGTGCGGCGCATTCTGCAATGCCGCGTGCCCATCGCTTGCGTGCATGGGCGATGCGTGCGGCGCATCGCGCCCGGATGCAAACTCGACATTGGACCGCGTGCGCGGGCCTCGCGACCATTGGCGAATCCACTCACCACTTCAGCAAAGGATTCGGACATGAGCGAACAACTGCGCGCGGCCGCCAAGGAATACATGGTGCGCTACGGCGGCGACACCTTCCCCAACCTGTTCCGCAGCGCCCGCGGCGCGGTGGTGGTCGACGACACGGGCCGCGAGATCCTCGACTTCACCTCGGGCCAGATGTGCGCCACCATCGGCCACAACCATCCGGCGATCGTGCGCGCCGTGCACGAGGCCGGCGAGAAGGCCTTCCATCTGTTCAGCGGCATGATCCCCGAGGTGGTGGCCGAGCTGGCGCAGAAGATGGCCACCGACTGGATGCCCGCGCCGCTGAGCAAGTCGCTGTTCGTGAACACCGGCTCCGAGAGCAACGAGGTCGCGCTGCGCATGGCGAAGATGTACACCGGCGGCTTCGAGATCCTGGCCGTCGGCGGCTCCTGGCACGGCGTGACCGGCGGCACCAGCGCGGTGTCGTTCGCGAGCGACCGCAAGGGCTACGGCGTGCACGTGCCCGGCGTCTACCTGATGCCCGAGCCCAACGCCTACCGGCCCTACATCCGCGGCATGTCGGGCGAGGAATCGGCGCTGGCCTGCCTCGAGCTCGGCCTCAAGATGTACGACATGGCCTCGACCGGCCGGCGCGCCGCGATCATCATCGAGCCGATCATCAGCGCGGGCGGCGTGCTGGTGCCGCCCCGGTCGTACATGCAGGCGCTGCGCCGCGCCGCCGACGAGCGCGGCATGCTGCTGATCTTCGACGAGGCCCAGACCGCGTTCGGCCGCATCGGCCACCGCACGGCCTCCGACTTCTACGGCGTGGTGCCCGACATCATGTCGGTGTCGAAGACCATGGGCGGCGGCCTGCCGCTGGCCGCCGTGGCGACCAGCCCGCGCATCGAGCAGGACGTGCACGAGAAGGGCTTCACCTTCTACACCAGCCATGTTTCCGACCCGCTGCCCGCCACCGTCGGCCTCGCGGTGCTCGACACCATCCGCAGCGAAGGCCTGATCGAGCGCGCGCGCACCACCGGCGCCTACCTGCGCGGGCAACTGCTCGAGCTGCAGCGGCGCTACGAGGCGATCGGCGACGTGCGCGGCGAGGGCCTGCTGCTGGGCGTGGAGCTGGTGCAGGACCGCGACTCGCGGCTGCCCCATCACGAGCTCGGCGCGCGCACCACGAAGAAGTGCTTCGAGCTCGGCCTGAGCATGAACATCCGGCGCCGGCCCGAGCGCGGCTCGGTGTGGCGCATCGCGCCGCCGCTCAACGTGGCGCACGAGCAGATCGACCGCGCCATCGAGATCCTCGACCGCGCGCTGCGCGAGAGCCTGGACGAGATCGCCCATCCCGCGCCGGTGGCGCTCGCGGCCTGACGCGCCGGAGGACGCCATGAAGACCCCGAACCGGATGCTCGCCGGTGCCGTGCTCGCGGCCGCCGCGCTGGCCGCCTTCGCGCAGGAACCCGGCGGCACGCTCGCCAAGGCGAAGGCCGCCGGCACCCTCGTGATGGGCGTGCGCGAGGCCTCGCCGCCGCTGTCGTATGCGGTGGGCGGCAGCTACGTCGGCTACCACGTCGAGCTCTGCGAGCAGATGCTCGCGAAGCTGCTGCCCGGCGTGGCGGTGCGGCCGATGGTCGTGACCTCGCAGAACCGCGTGCCGCTGCTGCAGAACGGCACCGTCGACATCGAGTGCGGCTCGACCACCAACAATGCCGCGCGCCAGCAGCAGGTGGCCTTCGGCAGCACCACCTACATCACCGAGGCGCGCTTCGCGGTGCGCGCGGCCAGCGGCATCGAGTCGGCGGAGCAGCTCAGGGGCAAGACCGTGGTCACGACCGTGGGCACCACGCTCGTGCAGCGGCTGCGCAAGCTCGAGCAGGACAACAAGGGCATGGCGCTGAACATCGTGCTGGCCAAGGACCATGCCGAGAGCTTCCTGCTGCTCGAGAGCGGCCGCGCCGATGCCTTCGCGATGGACGACAACACGCTCGCGGGCAACATCTCGAACGCGCGCAACCCGGCGGACTTCCGCATCGTCGGCAAGCCGCTGGGCATCGAGCCGATCGCGATCATGATCCGCAAGGACGACCCGGCCTTCAAGCGCGCGGTCGACGGCTACCTCGCGAACGCGATGGCCTCGGGCGCGCTCGAGAAGCTCTATGCGCGCTGGTTCATGGCGCCGATCCCGCCGCGCAACGCGGTCATCAACATCCCGCTGAGCGATTCGCTCAAGGCGGCCTTCCAGTCGCCCAACGACCGGCCGGCCGAGGCCTACGAGGAGCGGCTGCCCTGAGCCTGCGCCCGCAGGCTGCGCCGCAGCCGCGCGGGCGACTGGCCGTAGCGCGCGCGGAACATGCGCGCGAAGTGGGCATCGCTGTTGAAGCCGTTCTCGAAGGCGATCGACGAGACCGAGCGCGCGTGGTTGCGCGCATCGCGCAGCGCCTCGTGGCAGCGCTCGAGCCGGGTCTGCCAGATCAGCCGCTCGGGGCTCGCGTCGCTGCCGTCGAAGGCCTTGTAGAGGTAGCGCCGCGAGCAGCGCAGCGCATGGGCGATCGCATCGACCGAGAGCGTGGCCTCGCTCGCATGCAGCCGCACGTACTGCACCGCGCGCAGGCGCACGGCGGCCAGCGCGTCGACCGGCGCGCGCGCATGCGGCCGGCCGCTCGACAGGGTGGTGGCGAGCAGTCCGATCGAGGCCTCGGCCAGCAGGTGGGCGGCATCCTCGGTCACGTGCGCGAGCTGCGTGTTCAGCGTGCGCAGGTGGCCGCCGAGGATCGGCGCCATGCCGCTGTCGGCCAGCGCCTCGTCGCTCGAACACACCAGCGAGGGCAGGCCCAGCGCCGCGAGGCGCTCGCGCGGGATCTGCAGCCCGAACAGCGAGGCCGGCGCGGCCGATTCCCAGGTGTAGGGCAGGCGCTGGTCGAGCATGATCCAGTCGCCCGGCCCCAGGTGCACCGTGCGGTTGGCCGCGTGCACGTCGGCGGCGCCGGCGATCTGCATCGAGAGCTTGAAATAGCCGCCGCCGCTGTCGAGCGCGTCGCGGGCCTCGCGCGTCACGCGCGAGAGCGGCACCTGCATGCGCACGGCGCCCAGGCCGCCGACGTCGTAGATGTCGCAGCGGGCCTCGAAGTCCGGGCCGCCCGCGTCGTCGTCGCCGCGCAGCCGGCCGAAGTAGGGCGCGATCGCGCTTTCCCAGTAGCGCATCCGCTGGGCGGCGGGAACGTCGAGCGTGGAACAGGACTGGGCGTGCATGGTCCGGGCATTACAGCCGGTCTGGCGGCGCGCCACAAGCAAGGCGGGGCCGCGCGGGCCCACGCCGTGCACGCTGGTGCAAGACACGGTGCACCGGCAGTCGTGCCGCGCGCGCTGCGCTGGCTATCGTCGGCCGGCCCCTTCATCCAACCCGAGGAATCCCATGAGCAGCAAGCATCTCTTCATCGAACAATGGACACCCAGGCCGGCCTGGATCGCCCGCACGCCGGCCGAACGCCGGGCCTTCGCCGACGCCGTGCTCGGCGCCATCGAGGCCATGAAGGCCGGCGGCATTTGCACGCTGGGCTGGGGCGCGGCCGACCGCGGCGTCGACCATGCCGATCCCGCCGCCGCGTTCTGGGCCGTGTGGGAGATGGACAGCGCCGAAGCGGTCGCGGGCTTCCGCCAGGGCGTCGAAGCCTCGGGCTGGTACACCCTCTTCGAGCAGCACAACACCACCGGCGTGGCGCAGACCCCGGCCCAGGTGCTCGAACTGCTGGCGGGGCTTCCGTCATGAGCTTCAAGGTGCTGTCGCTGGTCTTTCCGGGCATGACCCTGATCGACCTCGCGGGTCCGCTGCAGGCGCTGTCCTTCATCCCCGGCTTCGAGTCGCAGCTCGCGTGGAAGCACACCGGCGCGCTGGCCTCGGATGCCGGTGTCAGCGTGGTCGCCACGCACGGCTTCGACGACTGCTGGGAGGCGCCCGACCTGCTGTTCGTGCCGGGCAACACCAAGGCGCTGTTCGCGCTGCTCGAGGACGAGCAGACCAAGGCCTTCCTCGCCCGTGTCGGCGCGCGTTCGACCTGGATCACCAGCGTGTGCAACGGCTCGCTGCTGCTGGCCGCGGCCGGGCTGCTCGACGGCTACCGCGCGGGCTGCTACTGGTATGCGCGCGACCGGCTCGCGCTGCTGGGCGCGATCCCGAGCCCGGGCCGCATCGTGATCGACCGCAACCGCATGACCGGCGGCGGCATGACCGCGGGCATCGACTTCGGCGTGCGCGTGGTCGGCGAGATCGCCGGCGAGGCCACGGGCCGCATGGTGGAGCTGCTGATGGAATACGCGCCGCAGCCGCCCTATGGCACGGGCCGGCCCGAGCTGTGCGACGAGGCCCTGGTGGCCGGTGCGCGCGAGGCGCTGCGCGAGCTCATGCCGCTGGGCACCATCGAGCGGGTCGCGGCGGCGCGCAGGTAGTCGGCGCGAACGAAGCCACCCGGCTTCGTTCGTGGTTCAGCGCTGCAGCCCGTGCAGCGCCGCCAGCTCCTCGATCAGTCCGAGCTGGAAGGCATCGAAGCGCTCAGAGGGCTGCATCAGGCCGAAGAAGGGCGTGAGCGGATCCTCGACCTCGGTGCGGTGGCCCGACAGTTCCTCGAGGATCGCGAGGCCGCAGAAGGGCACCGCCACTTCCGAGTAGCCGCCCTCGTGCACCATCACCAGCCGGCCGCCCGCATGCCGCTCGGCGAGCGCCATCGCATGCCGGGTCATGAGGCGGAACGACTCGGGATGCAGCAGCATGCGCGCGAGCGGATCGACGCCGCTGGCATCGAGGCCGCTCGCCACCACGACCAGTTGCGGCGCGAAGCGGTCCACCGCGGGAATCACGATGCGCTCGAAGGCCTGCATGTAGGCGTCGTGGCCGCCGCCCGGCTGCAGCGGGATGTTGATGTTGAAGCCCAGCCCCACGCCCTCGCCGCGGTCGTGCGCGCCGCTGTAGCCCGGCGGGAAGCAGTGCTCCTGGTGCAGCGAGATGGTCAGCACGTCGTCGCGGCCGTAGAAGAGCTGCTGCGTGCCGTTGCCGCAGTGCACGTCCCAGTCGATCACGGCGATGCGATCGATGCCGTGGCGCGCCTGGACGGCCTCGATGGCGATCGCGATGTTGTTGAGGATGCAGAAGCCCATGCCGCGATCGGCACTGGCATGGTGGCCCGGCGGGCGGCAGAAGGCATAGGCGTTCGGATGCCGGCCCGCGACCACGCCATCCATGGCCGCGATCGCGAGGCCCGCCGACAGCGCGGCGATCTCGTAGCTGCCCGGGCCGTAGGGCGCGAGATCGCCCATGTCGCCGCCCGCGGCATCGCTGCCGGCCTTGAAGCGCGCGAGGTAGTCGCGCGTGTGCACGCGCAGCAGCTCGTCCTGCGAGGCCGGTGGCGCCGACCGCACCTCGAGCCTGTCGCTGAGGCCCGAGACGTCCATCAGCGACTTCAGCCTTCGCTTGGTGTCGGGCGCCTCGGCGATGCCGACACCCGCCATCGGCTGCACCCAGCGGCCCACGGGCAGCACCAGGGCATGGGGTGCCCCGGCGATGTGCCAGAGCGTTCTCTCGTCGTGGAAAAAGGCGGTGCGCTTCATGCGTCGTGGCTCCAGGGTGAAAGCCACGAAGGTAGCGGCCGCCGCGCGCCGGTGTCTGATCCACCGTGCACGGCGGCTTGCCCGAGCGCGTCAGCGCGCGGGCGCCACCACCGGCGCGTCGGCCGGCGAGGGACTGCGCCCGATCAGCCAGGCGCACAACGCCGACACCACGCCCGCGAACAGCACGTACAGGCAGATCTGCCACGGCTCGCCGCCGCCCGACTTGAGCAGCGCGGTGGCGATGATCGGCGTGATGCCCGAGGCGAAGATGCCCGAGAACTGGTAGACGAAGGAGATGCCGGTGTAGCGCACCTTGGCGTCGAACAGGTCGCAGAACAGCGCGGCCTCGGGGCCGTAGACCGAGGCATAGAGGATGCCGAACGGGATCACGATCGACAGCCACACCAGCAGCACGTTGCCGCCGCTGTGCGTCATCAGCCAGAAGCCCGGGAAGGCCGACACCGCGGTGATCAGCGAGCCCCACATGTAGACCCGGGGCCGGCCCAGCCGGTCCGACAGCCGGCCGAAGAAGGGGATGGCGAAGCACATCACGATGGCCGCGGCCATCACGCCCAGCAGCGCATCGGTGCGGCTGAGCTTGAGCGTGCCCGTGAGGTAGGCGATGGAGAACACGCCGAAGATGTTGAAGAACACGCCGTCGATGTAGCGCGCGCCCATGCCCTTCAACACATTGCCCGGGTAGCGGCGCAGCATGTCCATGAACGGGATGCGCAGCTCGGCGTTGCGCGCCTTCACCGCGGCGAACTCGGGCGTCTCCTTCACGTGCAGCCGGATGTACATGCCCACCCCGACCATCAGCCCCGAGATCAGGAAGGCGATGCGCCAGCCCCAGGCCATGAACTGCTCGTCGGTCAGGAGCCACGACAGCAGCGCCACCACGCCTGAGGCCAGGCACAGGCCGATGGCCAGCCCGATCTGCGGCAGCGAGGCATAGAAGCCGCGCTTCTCCTTGGGCGCGTACTCGTAGGCCATGAGCACCGCGCCGCCCCATTCGCCGCCCAGGCCGATGCCCTGTGCCACGCGCAGCACCAGCAGCAGCAGCGGCGCCGCGATGCCGATCTGCGCGTAGGTGGGCACCAGGCCGATCAGGAAGGTGGCCACGCCCATGATCATCAGCGTGATGATCAGCATGCTCTTGCGCCCGATCTTGTCGCCGAAGTGGCCGAAGATCACGCCGCCCAGGGGCCGCGTGACGAAGCCCACCGCGAAGGTGGTGTAGGCCAGCAAGGTCGCCACCACCGGGTCGCTGCCCGGGAAGTAGAGCTTGTTGAACACGATGCCGGCCACCACCCCGTAGAGGAAGAAGTCGTACCACTCGATGGTGGCGCCCACCAGCGCCGAAATCACCACCCTGCGAATCGTTTTCTCGTCGTCGCGTGCACTGCTCATGTGTTGTCTCCGATGAGTGTTGTCGTGGCGGCCTCTTGGTCTTCGCTCTCGGCGGGCCGTGCGGGATGCGTTGCTGCTAGTGCGCGGCCGAAGCCGCCCTGTGGTCCTCTCTGATCATGTCGACGGCCTTCTCGGCCATCATCACCGCGGGGGCGTTGGTGTTGCCCGACACCAGCGTGGGCATGGCCGAGCAGTCGACCACGCGCAGGCCGCCGATGCCGTGCACGCGCAGCCGCGCATCGACCACCGCGAGCGGGTCGTGCCCCATGCGGCAGGTGCCGGTGGGATGGAAGATGGTGGCGCCGTTGTTGCGGCAGAACTCGAGCAGCTCGGCGTCGCTCGCGGCCTGCGCGCCGGGCTTCACCTCGCGCTTCACGTAGGGCCGCATCGCGGGTGCCTCGGCGATGGCGCGCGCGGCCTTCACGCCGGCCACCGCGGTGGCGCGGTCGAGTTCGGTCGCGAGATAGTTGGGCTGCATCTCGGGCGGCTCGGCCGCATCGGTGGAGCGGATGCGGATGTGGCCGCGCGACTCGGGCCGCAGCTGGCACACCGAGAAGGTGAAGCCCGAGTAGGGATGCACCTTGCCGCCGGCCATGTCGGCCGACAGCGTGGCCACGTGGAACTGGATGTCGGGCGTGGCGGCCACGGGGCGGCCCGCCTCGTCCTTGAGCGCGCGCATGAAGCAGCCGCCCTGGTTGATGCCGATCGCGAGTGCGCCGCTGCGGTGCAGCAGCCATTCGAGGCCCAGGCCGAGCTGGCCGGCCCAGGAGTTGAGCTGGTCGTTGGTGGTGATGGGCTTCGTGCACTCGTAGCCGAGGCGGATCTGCAGGTGGTCCTGCAGGTTCTCGCCCACGCCCGGCAGTTCGTGCACCGGCGCGATGCCGAAGCGATCGAGCAGCGCGCGCGGGCCCACGCCCGAGAGTTGCAGCAGTTGCGGCGACTGGATCGAACCCGCGCAGAGCAGCACCTCGGCGCGGCAGTGCGCGGTCTTCTCCACGCCGCCCTGCCGGTAGCGCACGCCGGCCGCGCGCCGGCCCTCGAACACGAGGCCGGTGGCCAGCGCCTCGGTCTCGATGCGCAGGTTGGGGCGGTGGCGCGCCGGTGCGAGGTAGGCCTTGGCGGTGCTGCAGCGCAGGCCGCGGTGCGTGGTGAGCTGGTAGTAGCCCGCGCCTTCCTGCGCGGCGCCGTTGAAGTCCTCGGTGCGCGGCACGCCGGTCTGCCGGGCGCCTTCGATGAAGGCCTCGATCAGCTCGTGGCGCGCGCCGATGTCCGACACCTTGAGCGGCCCGTCGCCGCCGTGGAACTGGCTCGCGCCGCGCTGGTTGCCCTCGGAGCGCACGAAGTAGGGCAGCACTTCTTCGTAGCCCCAGCCCGGGTTGCCGAGCGCGGCCCAGTGGTCGTAGTCCTCGCGCTGGCCGCGGATGTAGATCAGGCCGTTGATCGAACTCGAGCCGCCCAGCGTCTTGCCGCGCGGCCAGTAGATGCGGCGGCCGTTCATGTTGGGATCGGGATCGGTCTCGAAGCGCCAGTTGTAGACCGGGCTCCACATGGTCTTGCCGTAGCCGATCGGCAGGTGGATCCACGGGGAGCTGTCGCGCGGGCCCGCCTCGAGCAGCAGCACGCGCGTGGCCGGGTCCTCGCTCAGGCGCGCCGCCAGCACGCAGCCGGCCGAGCCGGCGCCCACCACGATGTAGTCGAAGGCTTCTTCACTGAGAGAGTCAGGCATGCGTGCGGTCCGGCGATGGAACAATGGCCTCGATTCATTGCATCCTAGATTATTGATTTTCGGAACGCAATGTTCCACTTTAGAGGTTTACCCGCATGCCCCGTCCCGCGCGTTCCGCTGCCGCCCCTGTTGCCGCGCCCGTGGTTGCCGCCGTCGAGGAGCCCGTTTCAGGTTCCTCGGCCGAGCGCAGCCTGCGCCTGCTTGCGCTGCTGGCCCACGAGGGCCGCGCGCTGTCGCTGGCCGATCTCGCGGCGCAGCTGGGCCTGCCCAAGGGCACCGCGCACCGCATCTGCACGCAGCTGCTGGCCACCGGTTTTCTCGCGCGCGACCTCGACGAGCGCTCCTTCGTCGTCGGCCCCGCGCTGCGGCAACTGGCCTTCGACACGCTGAACCACGGCAGCGTGCGCGGCCTGCGCCACGAGGTGCTGGCGGCGCTGGTGCAGGAGGTCGGCGAGACCTGCAACCTCACGACGCTCGACGGCGCGCGCGTGCTCTACCTCGACCGCGTCGAGGCCCAGTGGCCGCTGCGGCTCACGCTCGACGTGGGCTCGCACGTGCCGCTGCACTGCACCGCGAGCGGCAAGCTCTTTCTCGCACAGATGCCGAAGAAGGCGCGCGACGCGATGATCGACGGCCTGCCGCTGCCGCGCATGACGGCCAGCACCCTCACCGACCCCGCCGCGCTGCGCGCCGAGTGCGACGCGATCGCGCAGGACGGCTTCTCGCGCGACCGCGAGGA